>NZ_JBHSUM010000007.1:0-75826 GCF_042660605.1 Nitratireductor sp. GCM10026969 | reverse complement strand
GGCGGCAGGCCTCGCGCCTCGACGGCCCCGTGAAGGTGCGCGGGCAGGCCCGCTTTGCCGCCGAGGTGGCGATGGAAGGCGTGTGCTACGCCGCGCTTGTGCACAGCCCGATCACGCGCGGACGCATCGCGCGTCTCGATACGAGCGCGGCCGAGGCGGCACCGGGAGTGGTCCTGGTGGTGACCCACCGTAACATGCCCCGTCTCGGCACGGTCCCACTCATCAGCGTCTCCGATCTTTCCGCTATTGGATCGAGCGCCCTGCCGATCATGCAGGACCCAGAAATCCGCTACAACGGGCAGGTCGTGGCGCTGGTGCTGGCAGAGAGGCAGGAGCAGGCAGATCACGCCGCCTCTCTAATCCGGATCGACTATGAAGCCGCGCCGGCAAAGACCGATTTCGACGGCGCCAAAGCCACCGCGCGTGTGCCGGCATCCATTCTCATAGAAAGGAACCGCGTCTCGGTGGGGGACGCGGAAAACGAACTGACCCGTGCCGTCTATCGCGTCGACAATGTCTATCGCACGCCCGGCCACAACCACAACGCCATCGAACTGCACGCCGTAACCCTCGCCTGGGAGGGAGACACGCTCACCATCCATGATGCCTCCCAGATGATCGCGCCGAGCGCCAACGCGCTTGCCAAGCTCTTCGGGCTGAAGCGGGAGCAGGTTCGGTTGCTCTCGCCATATGTCGGCGGCGGTTTCGGCGGCAAGGGACTGTGGGATCACCAGATCGTAGCCATCGCCGCGGCCAAGCTCGCCGGTCGGCCCGTCCGCCTCGTTCTCAGCCGGGAAGGTGTCTACCGCATCATCGGGGGGCGTAGCCCGACTGAGCAGCGCGTCGCATTCGCAGCCGGTTCCGACGGCAGGTTTGCCGCAATCGTCCACACCGGCTATTCCATCATGCCGCCCTATGGGGCCTGCCCGGAACAATACACGCTCGGCTCGCGGGCACTTTATCGCTCCAAGAGCTACGAGATCGTCCAGCACCATCTCGATCTTGATATCGTGCCAAATACCTTTATGCGCGCGCCAGGCGAGGCGGTCGGTACCTTTGCGCTCGAAAGCGCCGTCGACGAACTCGCCCATGAAATGGGCATCGACCCGATCGAGCTTCGCCTGCGCAACGAGCCTGAAAAGCATCCGCTTTCCGGCACGCCGTTTTCCCAGCGGGCGCTGGCCGAGGCCTATCGCGCCGGAGCCGAACGCTTTGGCTGGGAGCATCGGCAGTCAACACCCGGGACGCACCGCGATGGCGAATGTTGTGTCGGCATGGGGTGCGCCACCGGGAGTTTTCCCTACGCCCGGATGCCGGGCGCCAGCGTCCGTCTCCGACTAAGCCGCGACGGGCGCGCGGCGATCTCCTGTTCGGCGCAAGACATGGGCATGGGTACCTCGATCGTGCAGGTTCAGCACGCCTCAGACCGCCTCGGACTTCCGATGGAGGCAATTACGTTCGAAATGGGCGATTCCGCGCTGCCAGCCGCGCCGATTGCGGAGGCACCTGTCCTGATGCCGTGCGATCTCCCCGGCTTGTGATAGATGATCTCAATTGGCCGAGCCGATCTTTCGGCCTCTGCTTAGGGGCCGTAAGTTATCCGTCAGCTTTCGGGGGCCGGGAGGCAAATAGCGGACATTTGGCATCTCCGATGCAGCCCTCGTTTGTTTGTGTCACTTTCTGCATATTTGCCGAGGCCTCCCTCCTGGGTGTCGGAACCGAGGTAGTTCGTACGTCCTTTGGATGTCAATCAAGGAGACGTTCCATGAATGCGCTCAATGACAAGTCTTCCTCGGCCATTGTCGCGGTGAGCGACGTCGACCGGGCGAGGCGTTTCTACAGTGATATGCTAGGGCTGGAACTCAACGACGAAGGCATGGAAGGCGTGCTGGTCTACAAGACGGGTGCGACGTATCTCGTCGTCTACCCTTCGGAATTCGCCGGCACCAACAAGGCCAACGCCGTGGTGTGGGACTGCGGACCAGATATCGACGCCATCGTTGCCGACTTGGGTGCCAAGGGTGTGACGTTCGAGCGCTATGAGATGGAGGGCGTGTCATACAAGGACGGGGTCCACGACGCGAACGGGTTTAAGATGGTCTGGTTCAAGGACCCTGACGGCAACATCCACCATCTGAACAGCGCATGAGCGTTTCACCGACGTAAGGAAGGGACGACCAGATAGCGCACTTTGCCGCGCCAGATATCCAGAGATTGGAATCGCGATGCAGGGCAATTCGGGTCGCGGCCCTGGATACGCCGACGGCTTCATACTGAACTGCGAATTACAGAGATGGACCATTCGCGAGAGATGACATGACGCGCAATGATTTCGACGTCAATTCGGTCAAGCCAAGCGGAAGCGCGCCTGCTCAGGCAACGCTTTTCGATCCAGGTGCTGAAGGTCCCTGGCGTGGCTCTTTGCCGGGTGAAGCGCTCGGAGCACCGCTGACCGTGCTCGCTTACGGCACCGACCGCACTGGCGAAGGCCCACGTCTTCACGTGCATCCCTATGACGAGGTGTTTGTCGTGACCGAGGGTCGGGCCCGCATTTTCGTTGGAGACACAGTTCTCGACGCGACTGCCGGTCAGGTTGTGTTTGGCCCGGCCGGCATCCCGCACCGGTTCGAAAATCTGGGACCAGGGCGCTTACAGACGATAGACGTCCACCATTCGCCGCGTTGGATCCAGACCGACCTCGACTAGTCGCAACGCTCATCCTGTCCGTGGCCTGCACTGGCTTGGCGCTACTTGTCTAATTCCGGCTGATCCATACGCTGGGTTCTTTGGGAGTTGCCAGCCAAAGCTAGCTGCGCGCAGGCGTCAGCGTTATCTTGGGCGTTCTTTTACTTGGCGAGCGCGTATTGCTCCCTGTCGGCATCGGTCTCCTGGCAGCGATGTCGGGCGTTGCGCTGCTCAATTCTCGCGAGGAAGGATTGCCTGCCCGCGCTGGCCGACGAACCTGCATGGGCATTTCACCTTCCGCCAGCGACGAGCATCATTTGATCCTGCAGCGGTCCGACTCGCGGATTGTCAGCGTCGCGGGTGACGCATCGCGAGTATCCGCAGCAGATGAGCATTCCGCGACCTGTGCTCCCGTGTGCCAACTGGGGCTTGCACTGAGACCCGAGGAGATGAAGGCGCGGTCGGAAAACTTATTTCGTAGCTGCATTTGTCGTGTCGGCGCTTGATCGTTCGTCCTCTCTATACAGGCAGGGATTTCTCCGACGGCCAAGGATTTGCGGGTCCGATGAGATGCAACGAGCGGAAAAGCTGTTTCATATTGAAGAGCGGGCGGGCGGTTCCCCCTTCGTCGACAGGATCTGGCGTACACGGAGTGTTCCCTCCAAGGCGTTCATCTCGGTCGCCGCAAGTCACTGGGAAATCGTGATCTGGCGCCAAGCCGGAATCGCGCACGTCACGATACGGGGACCGGAAACCAGGGCGACTGCAATGCCAATTCCCGTGGATGCGGAGTTCTTTGGGATTCAGTTCAAGCTTGGTGCGTTCATGCCCGATCTGCCCGTCCCGATGCTCGTGGACCGCGACTTGACCCTTCCTTCGCGCATTGGAAATACATTCCGCCTCGGCGGTTCGGTTTGGGAGATTCCCGACTACGAAAACGTCGAGTTTTCCTGGGGCAGCTCGCGCGAAAAGGACTGATCACCCTTGATCCCATCGTCGTAGAGGTCATGGAGGAGAGGCCGATAGACCTGTCGCAGCGCTCGATGGAACGCCGCGTTCGACGGGCAACGGGTTTGACCCTTGGCGCGATCAAACAGATCGACCGGGCGTACAAAACGACGGCGTTGCTAGATGTGGGCGTCACTATTTCAGACGTCGTCATCGAGGCCGGCTATGCCGACCAGGCGCACCATCGACGATCCGGCGGGCTTCGCGCGCAAGCTGAACGCCATGCGCAAATACGTCGCCTCGAACACGCTTGAGGAGGCGACATGGACAAACACAACCATCCTTTCCGGCGACGTGATCGGCGCCGTCCGCGACATCAAAGCTGAGAACGGCGGAGACATCATCATCTATGGTAGCGCCGGCCTCGTCCATGGCCTGCTGCCGCACGGCCTCGTCGACAAGGTGCACATGTTGATCTACCCGACCGTGCTCGGACGCGGCACCCGGCTCTTTCCAGCCGGTTACGCTTCGGCCTTCGAACTGGGAGATCTCAGGCGCCTAGCGTGCATTGCAGCCCTGAAATCGATGATCGGGTTTTGGCAGGGTAACTATGCCGACATCGTGTGCGGAGACGCGATCTACGAAAACTAGCCGCGCTTCATCGAAGCTCAGATCAAACCAGGTCTGAACTCCTGAATCTCAACAGGCTTTAAGTGGCTTGCTACGACAAACAAACATGATAATTGTCATCATGTTATAGGTGACTGGGCGGCCATCATGCATGTGTGTAAATCACTCATCGGAACTCCATCGGAGGAACCGGCGGCGATTGGCCGTCCCGTCGAACAGGCCCAATGTCCTTCAAACTAAGGGTGGACGGCTTCCGACATGAGCTATCTGCATTCAATGGCCTGTTACACGGAAGGCATTCGGGCGCTTGCGCCGGTCAAATGGCGCAGCTTTGACGGCCTGATGAGTGTCTTCTGGGATGCCGAGGGTCAATCCGGAGCCAGGGGGTATTATCTGTCCCCTGATCCGCGCATCGTGATCTTCTTCAACGACGTTTCGTCCCATATCCTGATGACCAATCGGGAAGGAGGATTCGGACAGCATTCTCGTCCGATGACGCGTGCGATCTATGTGCCGGCCGGTGTCCCAATGTGGACCAACTTCACGTCCATGCATCGCTTTTCCCATCTGGATCTGCATCTGCACAAGGATCGGCTCTTACGGTTCCTGTCACCTTCAGTAGGATCGTCGGTTGCACTGACCGCATTGCGCCGCCCGGTGGAGATCCAAGATGTTGGAGCTATTGAAACACTGGCCGGTTTACTGGTCGACGAAGTGTCAAATCCTTCGAAACATGCTCTATATGCCGAGAGCCTTGTGCGGAGCATCGTAACCGGTCTCCTCGATTTTCCCCAGCACGACAACAAAAAAGCCAACGGCAGACTTACCCAAGCACAGATGAACAGGCTGATCTCATGCCTCAATGCCCGCAGCGACAGACGCCTGAGCGTTGCCGAGATGGCCGCGACGGTTGGCTTGTCCGAAAGCTGGTTTGCCAATGTCTTCAAGCAGACAACGGGCAGAACGCCGCTGCAATGGCAACTCGGAAGACGTATCGAGCTTGCGCAAAAACTGTTGGTGAAAAGCGATCTGACCGTGGCAGGCGTCGCGGCCCAGCTTGGGTTCACCGATCAGGCTCACCTGACAAAAGCCTTCCGGCAGATTGTCGGTGAAACACCGGCGGCGTGGCGCCGTTTGCAGCAGCTTCGCTAGTCGCCGGGACCGCCCCACCGAAATGGCTGCGGGTGAGGCAGGTTCATCACCAGGTGCGGCGCAGCGTTGCGTAGATCGCGCGGCCGGGGTTGTAGAAATCCGCTCCGAAGCCGCCGTAAGCGACGTGCTTCTCGTTGAACAGATTGCTGACATTGACCTCGAGCGAGGTGTTGTCTTGTATGTCGTAGCTGAAGGCTGCATCGAAGACGACACTGCTGTCGGCCGATTGCGTGTTCGCATCATCAAAGTAATACGAACCCGTGTAGCGCGCACCAAGCCCGAATGTCATGTCGCCACGACGTCCGCTGCCTTCAAGCCTGTAGTTGGCCCAGAGCGAAGCCATATGCTTGGGCACGAAAGCCGGACGGTTGCCCTCATTCCCGGAAGCTCCGTTCTCGACGATCTCGGAATCGAGATATGAATAGGCAGCCGTCAGACTGAAATTGTTCGTCAGTTCCGCCTTTGCCTCAAGATCCAGGCCGCGGACCCGAACTTCGCCGATCGTGGAGGGAAGGCCGGTGATGGGATCCGTGACCGAGATATTCGTCTTGGTCAGATCGTAGACGGCGGCGCTGAAAAGTGCGGGGAATGCATGGGGCTGATATTTGACGCCGACCTCAATCTGTTCGCCGCGCTCGGGCTCAATGCCCAGAGCCGGGGGAGCGACGGACTCGGCATAGCTCGCATAGGCGGCAAACTCATCGGTGACCCTGTAGGTCAAGCCCACACGGCTCGTGAACTCGCTGATATCGTCCTTGTTCGATACGCCCGTGAGCTTGTTCGTCTCACTCAGGTCCAGCCAATCATTCCGCAGTCCGACGGTTGCGATCAATTTATCCGAGAAGGTCAGGTCCTGCTGGACGTAGATGGCCTTGGTCTTCTGATCGCTTCTCGTGCTGCTGATATGAGGAAGCGATGCGGGGGCGCCGGTATAGACCGGGTTCGTCCAGTCGATACCCGGGGCGGGCCCCCAATACGTATCGTTGTCGGACGAGTGGTCATTGTATTCGATCCCGATCAGTGTGCGGCTTTCCACATTCCTGAAACTGGCGTCGTATTGCAGCCGCGCATCGATGATGAAATCCTCGCTAGAGGACTCATTGGCGAAGAAAGCCCGGTTGGCCATCGTCGATCCATCCATCGGCGTGGCGGAAATATAGGCATAGCCGAAATCGGTTTTCGTGTTGCTATAGCGCGCGTTCGAGCTGAAGCTCAGACCGTTGCCGAAATCGTGGTCGAACATGACGCTGACCGTGTCTCTGTCCGTGCCACGATAGTTGAAGTCGGGCTCTCCGAAAAAGCGGCTTCTGTCGAAATTCGAGCCGACGGGATGCCCACCACTGCCGGGAACTCCGTCGCGGTCCAGATAATCGAAGACAACGGTCAGGCTGGTCGCATCGCTGGGATGCCATGTCAGGCCGCCCATGAAAAATTTCTCGTCGTTCCGCGAATGGTCGTATTCGTCGTCGGCATCTCTGAATTTGCCGGTCATGCGGTAGGACAGCGTGTCGTCCGAGGTGAGATTGTCCCCGAAATCAAACCCCACTTCCTTGTGCTCATACGACCCGCCCGTGACGTAAGCTTCGCCGAACCGTTCGCTTTTCGGCCGTTTGGTGACGTAGTTCACCGATCCCCCCGGATCCGAAACGCCGAAGATGGTGGAATTCGCACCTTTCAATACCTCGACGCGCTCAAAGGCATAGGGTTCTTCCCGCACCCCGCCGAAGGGGCGGCCCAAAGTCAGCCCGTCACGATAGGTATAGGCATCAAAGCCGCGAATCTTGAAGAAGTCGAACCGGTCGTCCGAGCCGTAGAAGTCCGTGGTCACGCCGGGGGTATATTGCAACACCTGCTCGACATTCCGTGCGCCACGCTCCTCGATCTCCTTGGCGGCGATCACGGACACCGAGGCGGGCGTATCCAGGATATCCGTCGCCATCTTGCTGCCGCTTGAGGTCTGCGTTGCGACAATTGAATTCGCGTCGTCATCGCCACCGTCGCTCTCGACGGTGATCCTCTCGAGAACTGTGGCGGAACTTGAATCTTCGGCCTCTTGAGCCAGCAAGCACGTCGGCGGGAGGGCTGCGAGCACCGTGCAACTCAATAGCAGCGCACTCCGGTAGCGGAGACCCGGCCGCCTGTGGTTGCCGGCAGATGTTTCAATTCCCATGGTCAAGTTCCAGAATTTAATCCTATTGCTCGCTGCCGGCAGCGGAGATCGTCCGATGTAGCCTGCCGCGCCTACTAACTTGAGGATCATTATCCAGTATTGTAAGTTTTCCCGTTTTTGTAGGAATCTCCGGAAATTTCGGCGCTCTTCAGTAGAGGCACCGGCACCCGACTTGACGTCGCCCGATGAACCTGAGACTGAAAGTCCACTTAAATTTCATGGAGAGTTTCGCCAATGCTACGGTTCTTGCGCCTGTCGGTACCGTTTGCCGCGACCTGCTTCTCCATCGTTGCATTCGGTTGCGCGTGGGCAGGGGAAAGCGCCTATCCTGTCATCATTGAACACGCTCTGGGCACGACGACCATCGCTGAAAAGCCTGAACGGGTTGCGACGGTTGCCTGGGCGAACCATGAAGTTCCACTGGCGCTCGGGATTGTGCCTGTCGGTTTTGCCGCAGCCAATTTCGGCGATGACGATGGCGACGGGCTACTGCCTTGGGTGGCCGAAAAACTGGCCGAGCTCGGCGCCGACAAACCGGTGCTTTTCGATGAGGGCGACGGCATCGACTTCGAAGCGGTCGCCGCCACCGACCCCGATGTGATCCTGGCGTCCTATTCCGGTCTGAGCCAGTCGGAATACGATACGCTCAGCCAAATCGCTCCGGTCGTCGCCTATCCCAAGTCCGCGTGGTCGACCGACTGGCGCGACATGATCCGCTACAACAGCGCCGGGCTGGGCATGGCCGCTGAGGGCGATGCGCTGGTCGCCGACATCGAGGCCGAGATTGCCCGTGCAGTCGCCGGGCATCCCCAGCTTCAGTGGAAAACGGCAATGTTCATCACCCATCTCGACACAACCGATTTGAGCACCGTGAATTTCTACACCTCCAACGATTCCCGAGTGAAGTTCTTCGCAGATCTGGGGCTGAAATCGTCGAAATGCGTTGTAGAGGCCTCAGCGGCAGGCCGGTTCTCGGGCTCCATCAGCGCCGAGCGTATCGATGTCTTCGACGATGTCGATATCCTCGTGACCTATGGCGATCGGGAACTGCTCGAAGCACTGAAAGCCAATCCGCTCACGTCCAGAATGCCGGCAGTCGCCAACGATGCTGTGGTCATGCTGCGGAGGGATCCGCTTGGTACCGCGGCAAATCCGACACCGCTTTCGATCTCGTGGGTGCTGAAGGACTATGTGGCCTTGCTTGCGGAAGCGGCCCAAAAGTCCGAATGACAGCCGACAGCGTGGAGTCGTCTGGTCGGGCGTCTTTTCCCGGAAAGTCGGCCCGTATACGGAGCTTCGGGCTGGCTGTGCTGATCGTGGCTCTCGCCGCGCTATGCGCTTCTTCCGTGGCGATCGGTACGCGCGAGGTGGGCTGGAACGACATCATCGCGGCGCTTGGCGGTCAGGTTGACAGTATCGGTCAGGCGGCAGTCGCCGTGCGGATTCCGCGGACGCTGCTTGCCGCGCTCGCCGGAGCCGCATTGGGGCTTGCGGGTGCCGTCATGCAGGGCGTGACACGCAATCCTCTTGCCGATCCGGGTATTCTGGGCGTCAATATGGGTGCGTCGCTTGCCGTCGTCATCGGAGTGGCCTGGTTCGATATGATCTCGGCCTATGCCTATATCTGGATGGCCATTCTGGGCGCTGGAGCTTCGGCGGTCTTTGTTTATATCATCGGCTCCCTGGGGCGCGGCGGGGCAACGCCCCTCAAGCTGGCCCTTGCCGGAGCAGCCACCTCGGTCGCCTTTTCCTCGATGGTGATAGCAGTGGTGCTGCCGCGAAACGATATCGCGGGCGGCATCCGCTCGTGGCAGATCGGCGGCGTGGGCGGAGCGACCTTCGACCGCATTTCCCACGTGCTGCCATTTCTTGCCGTGGGTTTTGCCATCAGCCTGCTGTCGGCACGAAAACTGAACTCGTTGGCTTTGGGCGACGAGTTGGCGGCCGGGCTTGGCGAGCGTGTCGCCGTGGCCCGTGTAAGCGCCGCGCTTGGCGCGATCCTCCTGTGCGGGGCCACCACGGCGATTTGCGGGCCGATCGGTTTTCTGGGACTGGTCGTGCCGCATCTGTGCCGCTTACTGGTCGGAGTCGATCATCGCTGGCTGCTGCCGTTTTCAGCACTTGGCGGCGCAAGTCTGCTGCTGGCTGCCGATATCGTCGGGCGCATTGTCGCCCGGCCAGCCGAGCTTGACGTCGGCATCGTCACCGCGTTCGTCGGGGCGCCGTTTTTCATCTGGATTGTCAGACGTCAGCGCGTTCGTGAGTTGTGACGATGCATTCCCCCACCATCGATTCGATCGTTGGCAATCGCCGCCGCCGTGCGCGCAGGCGCAATCTTGTGATCGCCGTTCTCGTAGCCTTGCTGGCCGCGATCTTCGCCCTGACGCTGTCGCTGGGACAATCCTTCACGCCGCCGAATGACGTCATCCGCGTGCTGCTGGGTGCGGATGTGCCGGGCGCGGCCTTTACCGTCGGGCAGTTGCGGCTCCCACGGGCGGTACTGTCGGTCCTTGCGGGGCTGAGCTTCGGGCTTGGCGGCGTAGCCTTCCAAATCATGCTGCGCAATCCCCTTGCCAGCCCGGACATCATCGGCATCAGCTCAGGTGCAAGCGCGGCGGCTGTCTTTGCCATCGTCGTACTGTCGCTGGACGGGCCCGTCGTTTCCGTCTTTGCCGTTGCCGCCGGTCTGGGTGTAGCGCTGCTGGTCTATGCTCTTTCGTCCAGGAACGGCGTTGCCGGAACCCGGCTGATCCTTGTCGGCATCGGCGTTTCGGCCATGCTGGAAAGCTTCATCGCCTATATCCTCTCCCGCGCGCCCGCTTGGAACCTGCAAGAGGCGATGCGCTGGCTGACCGGCAGCGTCAACGGTGCGCAACTCGGCCAGGCGCTCCCACTTCTTCTGGCGCTGGTTGCCTTCGGCGGGCTTCTGCTAAGCCGCGTGCGCGACCTGGAGGCGCTGAGGCTGGGCGACGACGCCGCAGCAGCCCTGGGTGTCGGAGTTACGAGGACCCGCATCCTGGTCATCGTTGCGGCAGTCGGCATGATCGCGTCTGCGACGGCGGTGACAGGGCCGATCGCCTTCGTCGCCTTTCTGTCCGGGCCGATCGCCGCCCGCGTTATAGGAACCAACGGATCGCTGCTGATCCCATCGGCGCTGATCGGGGCGACGCTCGTGCTGACAGGCGATTATTGCGGCCAGTTCCTTTTGCCAAACCGCTACCCGGTGGGCGTGGTGACCGGCGCGTTGGGTGCTCCGTATCTGATTTTCCTGATCGTCCGCGTCAACCGGACCGGAGGCTCGCTATGACCATTCATTCCCTTACCGCCAGCCAGCTTTCGGCGGGCTATGGCGATACCGACGTTTTGAGCGGGCTTGACCTTGTCGTGCCATCCGGCAGGATCACCGTGATCGTCGGCGCCAATGCCTGCGGGAAGTCCACCCTCTTGCGCGTGATGTCCCGACTCATCTCGCCGCGTCGGGGGCATGTACTGCTCGACGGCAAGTCGATTCATCGGACCCCACCCCGAGAGCTGGCTCGGACATTGGGCTTGCTTCCCCAATCACCGATCGCACCGGAAGGCATCACGGTTGCCGACCTCGTCGGCCGTGGAAGACATCCTCATCAGGGTATGTTTTCACGCTGGACGCGCAAGGACGACGAAGCTGTGGACACCGCACTCACGGCAACCAGGATCAAGGAGCTTGCCGAAAGGCCGATCGACGAGCTTTCCGGCGGGCAACGCCAGCGTGTCTGGATCGCCATGGCGCTGGCGCAGCAGACGGGTATTCTGCTGCTGGATGAGCCGACGACATTTCTCGACATCAACCATCAGATCGAGGTGCTCGATCTGCTGACCGATCTCAATCACGCGCGCGGCACCACCATCGTCATGGTGCTGCATGATCTCAATCTTGCAGCGCGCTATGCGGACTGCCTCCTTGCAATGGTGGGAGGGCGCCTGCACGTCTCTGGCGAACCGGAAGACGTATTGACGGAACAGAATGTGCGGCAGGTCTTCGGTCTTGAAAGCCGCATCATCACCGATCCGACCTCGGGCAGGCCGATCATGCTGCCGATGGGCCGGCACCGGATGGCAGGGGTGGACGACAGGATACGGCCATAATACGAGTGGGCTCAGTCGATCGCGAAGCCAAACTCGAACACGCCAGAAGAAAGAATACTACTGCCAATGGTATCCTGCGCGACCGAGAAGACCTCCAACCACACTTAATGGGCCAAACGACGGATGGCATCGCGCTATGACGGGAACGTTGACAACGAACGGAGTCAATCCCGACCTTACGCTCAGTGATGAGCGCGCGGCTGCACGCCCGGTGTTCCCCCGATAATCGTTCCTGATTTCCCGGCTCACCCAAGTCCGGCCCCCACCCCGGGTTTGGGACCTTCACCCATCGATCCCGTATCGCCTCCAAAAGTCGATCCCATTTCGTTCAACCCGGCTCCGGTTCCGATCCCGCCGTCATCAGAGAGCCAAGCGCCACCCTCGGGTGGATCCAAGGGGACCAGCGGCCTGTGCTACTGCATGGTGCCTGTAATGTGGTGCACAATGTCGGACGTGTTTACTTCGTCGGCCATAATCTCAGACCATACTTTTCCCTGACGAAGCACAACGATCCTGTTGCAGATGCGCTTCACCAGATCAATGTCATGCGCCACAAGCAGAACGGCGACACCACTGTCGCGCACCTGCTCGATCTGTTTGGCAACGTTCGCCGTCTCCTTGACGCCCAATGCGGCAGTCGGCTCGTCGAGAATGAGACAATTGCTGCCCCAGAACACACTGCGCGCGATTGCAATTCCCTGGCGTTGTCCGCCGGACATGGTCGCGACAGGCGCAATCATGCTGGGCACATTCACACCGACACGGTCCAGCTCGGATGACGCCCGGATTGCCATTTCCTTGTGATCCAGCCACCCAAGCCAGCGGGCATTGAACTTGTAGAGTTCGCGGCCAAGGAAGAAATTGCCCGGAACATCGATCTGATTGACGAGCGCAAGGTTCTGATAAACGGTTTCGATCTTATGCGTGCGCGAGTCATTGGGGCTACCAAACTTCACAGGCTTGCCGGCAATGCGGATCTCGCCCGATGTCGGTTCGTGGTACCCCGATAGCATCTTGATGATCGTGGACTTTCCAGCACCGTTATCACCGACAAGCCCTACACATTCGCCCGGATGCAGAGCGAACGAGACCCCGTCAACGGCCTTGATGGCCCCGAAGTGCTTGGTCAGGTTGACCGCTTCCAGTATCGATTCTTGCTGCATTTCAATCCTCGCAGTCACAGTGTCGGTTCGCGAGTGGTCGACTTTCGAATCCGCCACCCGCAACCAGGTTCAGTCCTGCCAGAGTTCTTCAGGAATCAGCGGCCGGAAACCTCGGGATTCAAGCATTTCCCTTGGCACCGTGGCGAAGACATCGTCACATGTGCGGATGGGGGAAAGCTGAGTCTGATAGACCGGCTCGATGTCTGCGGACCTGCCGTCTATGTCCATCTGCACGATTTCGAGGGCGACATCGGCCATCCTGCGTGGATCCCGGAAGGGCACTGTCATGATTTCGCCGCGGCACACCGCAGCAAGTTCATCGAGTTGCCCGCCCTGGCCAGCAATCCAGATACCGTCGGCTCCAGGCTGAATGCCGGTCGCCTGCAGTCCCTCCATGACGCCGAGCGCAGTATTGCTGTTGGCGCCAAAGATCACGTTGATCTCGGGATGGGCCGTCATTACGGGTTCAACCGTATTGAACGCCATTTCCCGACTGAAGTTGGTGTATTCCTCGACCAGAACATTAAGCGGAATATCGCAGGTTTCCAGCTCCTCGCGAAGGGTCGTGAGGAACCCCTCGCTGCGCAGGTTCCCGATTTCACTTGTGGGAATGCCGTGGAACATCGCCAAATTGATCGGGCTGCGGCCTTGCTCGCAAGCCATTTCAGCGATGTCGCGACCGGCCATGCGGCCCATCTCGTCTTCGGGCACGATAATGTAGGTGAGTGGATCGATCGGGTGTTCGTCCAGTCCGATCGGCGGCGCGAACAGGATCAGTTTCACCCCTTTGGCAGTCGCCTCGTTGAGCCGGTCGTAGATGTCGACCATGGCCGTTGCCGGTGTCACCATGAGATAGGTCGGTGCCAGCACGACCTGATCGGACAGAATCCTGTCGAAGGCGGCAGGATCATTGTGCGCCGGCGGCACCGAACTGAAGAACCGGATCGAGGGATCCATTTCCTCAAGTCCCTCTCGCACGCCGATCAGCGTTTGTCCGGGACCTTCCGTCACGTCACCCGTGGGTGAAACATAGGATACCGACACTTGAGCGGCGGCATGCGGTATTGAGTGCAGAATGGCGGCTGTCGCCATCAGTAGTGCAGCTTTGTATTTCATCGTCCTTCCTCCCTGATTGCAGTTGATTTCTTCAGCCGAATGCTCCTCCGATTCCCCCGTTTCGGCGGATCTGGATTGCGACTGATGTGATGAGCAGAATTCCCAACAGAATTTGCTGCCAGAAGAATCCGGCGCCGGCCAAAAGCAGTCCGTTCTCGAGTACCGAAATCAGGTACATTGCAATCGCCATTCCCCAGATCCGGCCAACGCCGCCAAACAGGCTCGTACCGCCGAGGATCACGCCCGCAATGATGTGCAGTTCCAGTCCCTGGCCCACGGTTGGATGCGCGCTGTTCATTCTTCCCATGAGCAGAAATGCAGCGATCGCAACGAGCACGCCCTGCAAGACAAAGGCCGTTATGATGACACGGTTGGTTTTGATGCCGCTGATCATTGCAGCGTCCGGATTGCCCCCCGTCGCCACAACGTAGCGGCCGAATCTCAGTCGGGTCATCACGATGTAGCCGACAAGCGCTACCGTGGCAGCGGCCCAAACCAGGTTCGGAATGCCAAACGTGCTGCCCTGGCCGAGTTGTACGAAAGCGGCGGGAAAGCGGACGTGATAGTTTCCATACATCAGTTCCTGGATCGCGCCGCGGAACAGGACGAGTGTGCCCAGCGTGGCCAGAAGCGCGGGCACCTTGAGATAGCTGACGATGAGGCCGTTGATCAGCCCGAGCAATAGCCCAACAATGAGAGCGAAGCCGAAGCAGACAATGATCGGGTAGCCGTCGAGCACCAAAAACCCGGTCAGGCCCATCACCACCGCCATGGACGAGCCAACGCTGAGGTCGATCTGCCGGGCCGTGATGACGAAGGTCTGTCCCACACCGATGATGATTGCTGCGGCCGCCGTTCGAAGGATGTTCAACTGGTTCTCGACCGTGAAGAACTTGTCGGAAAACATGGCAAGCAGGATCAGCGCCAGAATGGTGGGATAGACGATAGGGTTTATCCCGGACATCCAAAACTTCGTTCTATCGATCTGGGCGGCGCTGGCCGATTGTGTTTCCGCAGCATCGGTGTTCATTGGCTTAATCCGTTACTGGTTGCATTCTGGCGCCCAGGCGCCGCCCTGGCGACTACGCCTGATGTCGGTCACCATCCTGGAATGATTGGGAACCAGCCAGGCCGGTTCGCGTCGGGGCCAGTGGCGTTCGCTTCGACGTAAACGTTCCGGTAAATGCCCGACCGATGGATTTCGGCGTATTTGGCCAGCTTGCCCTCATCGAGTTCCACCCCCCAGCCCGGGCCTTCCGGCGGTGCCAGAACGCCATCCTTGGGAAGGAGCATGGGGCCCTTGATCACGTCGTCGCGCAGGTGATGGTAGTGGGCATCCACGGCTGCGGTGAGACCTACCATGGTTACACCCGTGTGTGCCATGACGGCCATGCCGATACCCAACTCTATGCCCGAGTGCATCGAAAGTCCCACCCCCATGGTCCGGGCGACAAGATCGAGTGCCTTGACCTGTGTCGGACCGCCCCAATACCAGGGGTCGGTCAGCACGACGTCGATCGCGCCTATCTGCACGGCAGGTCCGAGTTCCGCAAAACTCGTCACACACATGTTTGTGGAAAGGGCCAGAGTTGTCCGTGACCGCACGGTGGCCATGTTGGCCTGGCCCGCAACCGGATCCTCGTAGTACTCAAGTCCCACTGCTTCGAGTCTTGGAGCCATTTCGATGGCGGTTTCCACGGTCCAAGCCGATTGAGGATCAAGCCGAAGCCTTATGTCCGGTCCGAGGCGCGCCCGGATCGCTTCCATCGTTCTGACTTCTTCGATTGCTGGCAGGACGCCGCCCTTCAGCTTGACCGTTTTGAAGCCATAGGTGTCGCACAGCGTTGCGGCATGTTCCGCCATTTCCTCAGGTGTTCCCACCTCAGCCTGGCGACCATCATCTGCCCCATAAAGATAGAAGCAATAGGCGGCCATGTTGATGGACGGCCTGACCTTGCCACCCATCAGGCGATAGGCGGGCACATCAGCCGACTTGCCCATTAGGTCGATGCAAGCCATTTCCAGCGCGGATGCGACCAAAGGCTCGCGGCTCCAGTAGAAGCGGTTGGAGATGATGTTGCGAATGACCTCGAGATCCCACGGGCTCTGGCCGATGATCGGCGCCCCGAGCCTTTTCACCTGCTCTGCCGTCGCTGCGGTTTCACCCAGTCCCACCAACCCCGTATCCGTATGGATCTTTACGATCGTGCGAGTCACTGCGATGTGCACCCCGTAGGCAAACCTCAGGGGTGCGTGCACAGGCACCGTTACTTCGATCGCTTCGATTTCGGTAATCTTCAACTCGGAATTCTCCATCAAGTGGGCCGGCACGCATGCAGGACTGGATTAGAAGGATGCTAGAAGCCCGCCATCGACAAGATAGTGAGCTCCGGTAACGAACGACGCGTCGTCGCTCAGCAGGAAGGCTGCGACCCGCGCAACTTCCGCAGGCTCTCCGACCCGGCCAAGCGCATGCATTTGTCCCCATTCGGCGAGCTGTGCATCCGGGTCGTCAGGACGAAAATGGCGGGCGTTCGCCTGAACCAGAGGGGTTGCGATCGTCCCCGGGCAGATCGCATTGACGCGCACCTTGTCCCGACCATGATCGAGCGCCATCGCGCGGGTCATGGAAATGACTGCGCCCTTGGTCGCAGCGTAGGCGAAGACATCCTGTTGCGTCGCCAGAGCCTGGATCGATGACATGTTGACAATGGAGCCGCCGCCGCCCTGAACCAGAAGCGGCACGACATGCTTGCACATCAGGAAGATGGACTTGAGGTTGACTGCCATGACCAGATCGTAGTCGGCCTCGTCCATGGTCTGCACGGTCCCGTGCAACTCCAGCCCCGCGCAGTTGAACAAACCGCTCACGCGGCCGAGCGATTGCGCCTTCTCGGCTGCGCGCCTGCAGTCCCCGGATTGCGTGATATCCGCCTCAACGCCGTGAATATGCGGCGGCAGTGCACCCAGGGCGTCAGCATCTCGGTCCACAGCAACGACTGTGGCACCGATTTCTGCGAAGTGGAGCGCAGATGCGCGTCCTATTCCGGATGCGCCACCCGTGACGATTACGACATCAGATAATGCCATGATCGAGCCTCCTCCATACTCGGTATTGACAAACGGTGTTTGACTATGAAGAACTAACGATGGATATCGACGTGGGTCAAGCTCTTTTTCTGAGGCGTGACCAGACGCACGAAACACGCATCCGGCGCAGGGCTCCTATGGCACCGCGTCTAAAGATGGACTACGTCAAGCTTTTCCACTTGACGGGAGAAGAATGTGGCAGAGATCAGCAACATTGCGGATCCGAAAGGGTCAACAGAGCCGAAATCGGCAATGCCGAGCGTGGACAAGGCCTTGAGAGCATTGCTACTTCTGGCCGATGCCGGCCCGGCTGGGCTTCCCCTGAACGAGATCGCCCGGCAATTGGGACTCAACAAGAGCAGCCTTCACGTAACGCTCGGAGCGTTGCGCTTCCGGGACTTCGTGACCCAGTCCCCTTCGACCGGATTCTACCGACTCGGAAGTGCGGCCGGCCATCTATCCCAGACCTATCTCAACAGTCTCGACATCAGGGCGACCTTGCGCCCCGCAGTGGTCAAGCTGGCCGAGCGGATCAACGAGGTGTGTCACATCGCGGTGCTCGATGGACAGGAAATCCTTTACATCGAGAAAATCGAGTCGCGCCGGGCCATTCAGCCTGGAACACGAGTAGGAATGCGCCTGCCGGCCCTTACCACAGCGATGGGGCGCGCCATGGTCGCATATGAATGCACCACATTTGCCGATTTCCAGACACGGTTCGGCAAGTCCCTCACACCGCGCACCCCCAATGCACCGACCTCCCTTGAGCAAGAATGGGAACGGATCCTCACAGCACGTCGGCGCGGGTTCGGCGTGGACCTTGAAGAAAATGTCGAGGGATTGACCGCCGTTGCCATTGCCGTCCTGAGCAACGGGCGCCCGGTGGCGGCCGTGAGCGCCGTGACGCTGGCAGACGATAAGGCAGACCTCGAGCAGCATGCCAAAGAGATCCGCCTGGCATTGGAGTCCGTCGTCACGGCGCCACTCCACCTGCCGGTGCCGGACAGCTAACTGAGAACTGCAACGGGAGGAACCAAAGTGAATAGCTATAGTATTGACGTCGACAGGCCGAGCGGTCCTCGTTGGGTGAACCAGTCCAGCCACAGGGCATGGCTGATCGATGAAGCATCCCGCCTGCTCGATTTCTACCAGGCGGCGTCGATCAATCCCGAGGGCGGGTTTTTCGATCTGGACGATCGGGGAACTCCCTTGCCCACGGGATGGCCACCTGCCTCCGCGCCCACGCGCAATCTGTTCCAGACGACCCGGATCGTTCACTGCTTTTCATTGGGACACCTTCTGGGACGCCCCGGCTCCAGCCAACTCGTGGACCACGGTATGCGTTTCCTGCTGAACGGGCACCGTGATACCGAACATGGCGGCTATTTCTGGTCCAACGGCTATCGGTCGCCGCTCGACACCACCAAGAATGCCTATGGCCACGCCTTCGTGCTGCTGGCTGCATCGAGTGCGAAAGCGGCCGGGCATCCGGACGCCGACACCTTGCTCGCCGACATAAGCGGCATTCTCGACACGCATTTCTGGGATGAAGAGTTCGGCGCCATTCGCGAGGATTTCCACCGTGACTGGACACCGGTCGAGACCTATCGGGGTCAGAACTCGAACATGCATCTGACCGAAGCGCTGATGGCCGCTTTCGAAGTCACCGGTGACACGCTCTATCTCACGCGCGCAGAGCGTATAGCGACCCTTCTGATCAAGACGGCCACTGCAAATAACAACTGGCGGCTGCCCGAACATTACGACGAACGCTGGGCGATCGACTACGAGTATGGCAGGGATGTCTTCCGCCCGTACGGGTCCACGATCGGCCACTGGCTGGAATGGAGCCGGCTTCTGCTTCAGCTCTGGTCGCTCAAGGGCCGGTCTGACGACTGGATGAAGGCCGCGGCCATCAAGCTCTTCGACAAGTCGGTGACGGAAGGCTGGTCGCCCGAGAATGGCGGCTTCTATTTCACGGTGGGCTGGGACGGAAAACCCGTCGACAAGGACCGCTACTGGTGGCCGTGCACCGAAGGCATCGGCGCCGCCGCCTTCCTCGCCGACATCACCGGGGAAGCCCGGTTCGAGGGATGGTACAGGCGTATATGGGATTGGTGCGAACAGCACCTGATCGATCGGCAGAACGGGAGTTGGCACCACCAACTCAATGACGATCTCAAGCCGACCAACGACCCCTGGTACGGAAAACCCGACCTTTACCATTCTTTGCAGGCGACATTGATCCCCTTGCTCCCGACATCGGGAAGCGTGGCGCATGGCCTGCTGCATTCCGGCCTGAAGCTTTAGGACGTACCAGATATGACGATCAAGATAGCTCCGCTTTCCAATCCGGACATCGACCTCGATGAGCTTGCCCGCCTCACCTACAGCGCGGTCCACTCCGATATATGCGACAAGCTCGGACACAGAAATCAGACCGCTGACCCCGGCATTCTCCCTTTGACGGGATCCGGTGTCCTTGTTGGATGGGCGCGCACTGCCATCAGCCGTCCCGTCGAGGCCCCGCCCGAACGCCATTACGGTGCAGAGATCGATTTCCTGGACAGTCTTCGTCCGGGTGACGTGCCCATTATCGATTGTTCCAAACGGCCTGCAGCTGCCTGGGGCGAACTGTTTTCGACGGCCTCCGTTGGACGCGGCGCAAGGGGCGCCCTGATCGACGGGTATATTCGCGACAGTGCCAAGATCGACGAGATGGGCTTTCTGGTGTTCGGACGCGGAAGCCGGCCCACCGACAGTCTGGGACGGGTTTCGACATGCTCGATCGATGAGGAGATCGAATTTGCCGGCGTTACCGTGCGCACTGGCGATCTTCTGATTGCCGATCAGGATGGCCTGACTGTTGTGCCCCGCGACCTGGCCGAGGAGGTCGTCGCACTCGCGATCGAGAAGGCTACGACGGAAACAAGTGCGCGCGGCCTGCTTCTGGCTGGCGGAACCATGGCGACCGTGTGGGAGAAATACCGCGTTCTCTAGCTACAGGTGAGGAAGATGAACGATCGTATTGAATGCGTCGTACCTGCAGGCGATACCTGCGGTGAAGGCGCCGTATGGTGCGGCGAGGAAAGCGCCGTCTACTGGACGGACATCAACCGGTTTCTCATCCACCGCTACGACACACGGACACAATCGACCAGAAGCTGGTTTTTCGATGAACCGGTGGTGGCCCTGTCTTTGACCAGCGAGCAAGGTCGCTGGCTTGTTGCGCTTGGCTCCCGACTGATCTGGTGGTGGCCTGCAGACGACAGTCGTCAGGATCACGGGTTCGTCTTGCCCGGTGCGCCGGCGGTACGGCTCAATGATGGGCGCGCCGACCCGCTTGGCAATTTCTGGGTCGGGTCCATGCGCAACAATGTCCTGCCGAACGGCGAAGCCTCAGAGGCGGGGGGCAATGAAGGCATTCTCTACCGGATCGCGCCCGATGGCGCGGTGACGGAGTGGATGCATGGCCTGGCGATCTCCAACACCATTTGCTGGAGCCCTGATGGCGGCACTTTCTATACAGCCGATACGCTAGCCAACGAGTTCTACGCCTGCGATTTCGACCCTGAAGATGCAAGTATTTCAAATCGCCGGACGATATTCTCTGGATTTGAAAAAGGCATGCCGGATGGCTCGGCGATCGATGCGGACGGCTATATCTGGAACTGCCGCTTTTTCGGCAGGTCGATTGTCAGGCTGGCACCTGACGGGACTGTCGACCGGGTTATCGACATGCCAGTCAAGAACATCACCACGGCGACTTTTGGCGGCTCCGATCTCAAGACACTTTACGTGACGTCAGCCTCCGCCGCGCGCGACGAGGGCGACCGGCTGGCCGGTTCGCTCTGGGCGATCAGAACCGAAGTTCCAGGTCTTCCGGAAAACAGGGTGCGCATTCCAGGCTGAAGTGGAGGCTGCTGTGTTTCCGCAGCCCCCTCACTTCAGGGCCTCTTGGCGACTCTACAGATCAGACGGCTTCTCCTGCTTCCGCATAGCGCAGAAGCGTCTCGCGGGTGCCGTGCATCCATATGCTGGAGAGGGCAGCGGAGAAAGCGTCCACATAGGCGGAGTAGGTGGCGACCTCGCCGAAAATGTCCGTCATTGAGAGAAAGATGCTCGGGTCGTCCCGGGCGGCAAGCGCGGTCTCGCGCATGCGCTCCCAATTTGGATCGTTGCTTTCGATCCGGGCGCCGCTTTCGGTCTCTCCGGCGCAATAGCGGCACCAGAATGCTGAAATAAGGGCCAAGCCCTCCACTGGACGTCCTTGCCGGAGCGCATCAAGCACGGTCGGCAGGACGTATTTTGGTTGCCGGTTGGAGCCGTCGAAGCATACCCGGCGATTGGTGTCGGCCATTCTCGCATTCCCGAAACGTTCCGAGATCTTGTCGACATAGGCGTTGATATCAGTGTCCGGTACGGGCGGGACCAGAGGCACGATCTCTTGCTTTTGGAGACGCCGAAAGTACTTGAGGATCAGTTCGTCGCCCATGGCCTGATGAACGAACTCCATATCGAGCAAGGCGGCCGGATAGGCGATGGCGGCGTGGCCGCCATTGAGGATGCGGATCTTCATCAATTCGAAGGGTGCCACGTCCTCCACAAGCGTCACGCCTGCCTCTTCCAGTGGCGGGCGACCTGCACTGAAATGGTCCTCCAGCACCCATTGCTTGAAGCCTTCGCAAAAGACGGGGCTCCCGTCATCGATGCCGTACGTCTCGCGCATCTGTGCGCGTTCCCGGTCTCCGGTCGCCGGGGTAATCCTGTCCACCATGCCATTTGGGCAAGCCAGGTTGTCCTGGAGCCAGTCGTGCAATTGCGCAGAAACCATCGCGGCGATGCCCAGGATCGTCGCTCTTGTCACTTCGCCGTTTGAAGGGATGTTGTCGCAGGACATCACGGTGAAGGGCTTAAGGTCTGCGCTGCGCCGCAGGTCAAGTGCCTTGACGATCATGCCGAAAACCGAGACTGGCGCGTCGAAATTGGCGACATCACGCACTACTTCGGGATCTGCGGGATTGAAGCGGCCGGATCCCGGATCGATGTTGTAGCCCCCTTCCGTCACGGTCAGCGAGACTATGCGAATGGACGGATCGGCGAGACGGGCGACAATCTGGTCCGGATGACTGGGATCGAGGAAATCTACCATCGAGCCGGTCACGCGCAGGCTGGTGCTGTCATTGCCCTGTTCTGCGACGGTAGTCAGAAAGTCCTGAGCTGCCAGGCGCTCTCTCATCGCGAGGTCGGTAGGCCGGGTGCCAGCGCCTACAATGGCCCAATCCAGCGCGAGTCCCTTATTGAACAAGGTGTCGAGATAGATCGCCATATGAGCCCGGTGAAAATTTCCTACGCCGAAATGGACGATGCCGGGGCTCAGCCTCGAACGATCGTAACAGGGAACCTTGGCCTTATCGGCCAAATCCGGCAGCGTACTGCTGCTTAGGGCAGTGGGCATAAAATAACCTCCGAGCGCTTGGAGGTGTCACAAATCGCCACCTCCCAAACATCTATTGTTTGTCATTAACAAACTTCTGACAACATCAACAAACGATAGAAATTGCGACTGGGCTCGTCAATGGCTTTAGCGACGGTCCACTTGACAGCAATGTCGCGCTTGTGTTTGTCTTTATCGAATATCGCTTGTTAATCTCAAACGAGCGTGAACATGGGAGGGCGGTATGCGACAGAATCGCGCGGCGGTTTTGACGGACCGCGAAGAAATAACCATCATGGATTGGCCCATGCCGGCGTGCGGTTCGGACCAGGTGGTCATCGAGGTTGCAGCATGCGGTGTGTGCGGTTCCGACATGCATTTCTTCCATCACGGCCGCATCGGCAGCCTGATTGTCACTGCGCCGTTGGTTCTGGGTCACGAAGCATCGGGGACAATCGTTGAGGCAGGCGAGAACGTCGATCCTTCGCGCCTCGGTCAGCGCGTGGCCATCGAACCCCAGATGACCTGTGGCACATGCGCGTCCTGCCTTTCCGGGCGTCAAAACCTTTGTCCCGACGTCCGGTATTTTTCCGCTTTCCCGGTCCATGGGGCCTTCCAGCGCTACGTCTCAATTCCAAGCCCCCTCGCCCATCCGCTGCCTGAAACCGAGTCCTTCGAGGCGGGCGGATTGATGGAGCCAGTTTCGGTGGTCCTATGGGCTGCCGAGCGCGCGCGGATCATGGCGGGCGATCGGGTTTTGATCACGGGTGCCGGGCCCATAGGCAATCTGGCGGTGCAGATTGCGCGGTTGAACGGGGCTGTCGAGATCACCGCTGTCGACATTGTCCGGTCAAGACTGGACTATGCCCTCTCGGTTGGCGCGAGTGCGGTTTGCGAAAACAGCAACAATGGTCTGACGGATCTCGATCGTGACTTCGATGTCTTGATCGAATGCACCGGACATCCAGCCACAGTCAGCGAAGCGCTGCTGCACGTGCGGCCGGCTGGGCGCGCCGTTCTAGTCGGCATGGCTCCGACCGAAACCCAGCAAATGCCACTCCCGGCCATTCAGGTCCGCGAGATCGAGATCAGCGGCACCTTCCGCTTTGCCAATTGCTACCTACGCGCCATCCGCATCGCCGCGTCCGGACGGCTGATGCTGGATGAAATCGTCAACGCCCGCTTCACCTTGGACGAGACTTCGGCCGCACTCAGTTCGCCGCGTACAAACGCGGCCACGCTCAAGCCGATGGTTTATCCGGACTGACTTTCGCACGCGACAAACTGGTCGCGTGCCGCACACCAGCCCGGGGCTGGTTCTCGCGGAACTCAAACCCCGGGATTTTTGAGGAGGAGTGATATGAGAACACTATTTTATGGCGCGACAGCCATAGCTGGCGTGGCGCTGGGGCTGGCCCCCGTTCAGGCGAGTGCCCAGGTTGGCGACAGCAGCACCTGTATCGGAGAAGTGCAGAACTTGCGCTTGCTGGTTCAGCCAACGTCTTCGGTAGGGCTTATGGAAGAGCTCAAAGGGGAGTTCGAGGCAGAATGGCAAACCCAAGTCGACTTCACGCGGCTGGGTGAAAACGAGCGCAGGGCGCAGCAGCGACTTGATGCCTCGACAGGTGCCGGTGCATACCACATCTACTATCTCGACGAAGCCAACGTCCCCGAGTTTGCGGCCGCAGGCTGGATCCTGCCCATTCTCGACTATTATCCTGAACACTATGATTTCGAGGACTTCCTCGGCAGCCGCCGAGCCGTCGGATCCTGGGAGGGCGTCGACTATTTCGCGCCCACCATGGGCGGCGGAGACATTCTGTTCTACCGCAAGGATCTGCTGGACGAAGCTGGCATCGACGTTCCAACCACGCTCGATGAAATGATCGCGGCGGCAGAGGCACTGAACAATCCGCCCGAATACTATGGCTGGGCAAATCGCGGCCAGCGCGGATCAGGCATGAATGTATGGACGTGGATTCCGTTCTTCCTCGCCAATGGCGGTGAATGGACTGATGATGACGGCGTTCCGCAGCTCAACTCCGCAGCAGCTGTAAAGGGCACAGAACAGTTTGTCGGTTTGTTTGACTATGCTCCTCCGGGTGGACGTACTGCCACCTTTGCCGAACAGGTCGAAGGCTTCCGTTCCGGCCATGTCGCGATGATCTACGCCAATGAGATCTTCGCGCCCCAGATGGAGGACGAGGATATCTCGTCTGTCGTGGGCAAGGTCGGCTATGCCGGGCCGCCCACGCCATTGCCCTCTGCAGGATTCGGCCATGGCCTTGGAATCGCGGCGGCAGGTGCAACCAGCGAATGCGAGCGTCTGATCGCAGGCGAGTTCATCGGCTGGGCCACCAGCAAGGAGATGGAACTGGAGCGCATCAACCGCAGCCTGACATCCGACTTCGGACGCCAAAGCTCTCTCGACAACCCGGATCTGACGGCATCAATGCCCCCCGATTTCCTGGAGGCCCTGCAAAGTTCATCCGAAGTGACCTCGGTTCTGTTCTGGCGTGTTCCGGAGTGGCCCACGATCGGCGACGAACTCGGACTGGCCATCGAGGAACTGACGACCGGCACGCGGGATGACGTCCAGTCAGCTCTGGACGAAGTCAACGAGTTCGCAAAGCAGTATCTGGCGCGCTCCAACCGCTAGTCTCAACCTCCCATGCCGGAGGGCTCAGTCCCTCCGGCACCCTCGCTGTGGACAGAGCGATGAACCGGAAACTCTTTGTTGCGGCGTGTCTTGCGCCAGCGATGATGCTGCTGCTCCTGCTGGCTCTGGCGCCCACGATCGGCGCCATCGACCTGGCCCTTCAGGACCGCACCCTTCGCTTTCCAGAACGCTACTATGTGGGGCTCGCAAATTTTGAACGCCTGTTTGCCGACCGCCGGTTCGCAAATGCCTTGCGCATATCCCTGGTCTGGGAAGTGATCACGGTCGCCGGCACCATGACATCCGCCGTATTGCTGGCCATGTTACTGCATGAAAAGACCAAGGGACATGGCCGCAACATAGCCTGCCTGCTCCTGTTGCTGCCCATCCTGTTACCCCGCGTTTCGGCTGGCCTGATCTGGCGATTCCTGCTGTCTCCCACGATGGGTCTCGTTAATTACCCCATCACCGTCGTGGGCCTGCCCCCGGTCGACTTCCTTGCCAATCCAGATACGGCCCTCTGGTCGGTGGCGTTCGTCGACATCTGGCAATGGGCACCATTCTTCGCTGTCATCATTCTCAAGCTCATGGAGACCCTGCCACAGAGCCCCCTGGAGGCCGCGCGGCTGGATCATGCCAAGGCCTGGGAAGTCCATTGGCACGTGGTCCTCCCCATGCTGCGAGGCCCGATCATCATGCTTGGATTTGTGAAGGCGGTGGAGTCGCTACGATCGTTCGATCTCATCTACACCATGACGAACGGTGGGCCTGGCACAACCACCGAAACGCTGGACATGTACGCCTACAAGCAGGGTATCGGCATTTCCGGTGAAACCTCATACGCCTCGGCGATGAGCGTGTTGCTGATGCTGGTCACGATCGTTGTCTTCTCCATCATCTGGAACAGGATGCGGCAATGGTCAGAATAATCTCACGCTTCACATCCACGGCGCTTCTCCTGCTGGTCCTGGCGCTCACCGTCCTGCCGATCGTCTGGACGCTCCTTGGATCCTTCAAGTCGATGCGCGACATCACGTCCCGCGTGCCGACGTTCTTCTTCACGCCGACGATGGAGCATTTCCAGGATGTGCTGAGCACGTCCTCGGTCCAGGCAGGGATCATCAACTCGCTCATAATCGTGGGCGCGGCACTGGCGATTGGCATCGTGCTCGGCATCCCTGCTGCTTACGCGCTGGCCAAATTCAATCCGCCGGGCAAGAACCACATCCAATTCTTTGTGCTGTCGCTGCGATTTCTTCCCCCGGTGGCGATCGCCATTCCTCTCATGGCGATCTTTTTGGACCTGCACCTCTACGACACGCATCTGGCGGTCATTCTGGTCTACTCGCTCATCACGACGTCGACGATCATCTGGTTGAGCGTGCCGGCCTTTCAGCAAGTCCCCCCTGAGCTTGCCGAAGCTGCGGCGCTCGAAGGATATTCCGACGCACAGGTCTTCACCAAGGTCGTGCTTCCGGTGGCGGCGCCGTCGCTCATCGGCGGCATTCTCTTTGCCTTCATTGTCAGCTGGAACGAATTGCTGATCGCTCTGACGCTCACATCGCGTAACAGCACGCTCCCGGTGGTCGCAGCCAGCTTCTCGACGCTCGGCATGGAAGTGCCGTGGGGATTGATCAACGCGTCGGCAATCCTTTTGGCGCTGCCCCCTCTGTTTCTGCTCGGCGCAATTCTCAGCTTCATGAATCGCATGCTGCGCCAGATGGCCAGCTGACAAGTTCGGAGAACAACACTGTGACGGCCATACAACTTCATTCGCTTGGAAAAGCCTATGGCGCCGCCGAGGTGATGCGCGACGTAAATCTGTCCATCGAGCCTGGTGAATTTGTCGTGCTTCTGGGACCTTCGGGCTGCGGGAAGTCAACGATCCTGCGCATGGTGGCCGGACTGGAATCCGTAAGTTCGGGCGAAATACGCATCGGCGATCGCGTTGTGAACGACCTGCCGCCGGGAGACCGCGAGATCGCGCTCGTGTTCCAGAACTACGCGCTCTATCCGCACATGACGGCATTCGAGAATATTGCCTTTGGACTCCGCCGACTGAAGGTGCCGAAACCCGAGATAGAGGAGCGGGTCGCAAAGGTCAGCGAGATCCTGGGCATAACGCCCTTGCTGCAGCGCAGGCCCCGGCAGATGTCAGGCGGACAGCAGCAACGCATTGCCATCGCACGCGCCATGATCAAGCAGCCCAAGGTGTTTCTCTTCGATGAGCCCCTGTCAAATCTCGACGCAAAGCTGCGAGATCAGATGCGGATCGAGCTGAAGAAGCTGCATCGGATGCAAACCGCCACGACTGTGTTCGTCACCCATGACCAGCTTGAGGCAATGACTCTTGCCGATCGCATCGTTATAATGAACGCCGGTATCATCGAACAAGTCGGAACCCCCGAGGAGATTTACTATTCTCCGCGCACCCTGTTCGTGGCCAAGTTCGTCGGTACGCCCAATATCAATCTCTTCCCGATGAACGTGGACTCCGCTGCAGACGGGTTGCGGCTCCGATCGGAAGGCTTTTCGATACCGCTCGGTTCCCAATGGAACGCAACGGTTTCAAAGGGTCAGAAGCTGATTGCCGCCTATCGGCCCAAGGACTTCGTACTCGCAAAGCCCGATACCCCCGACGTTCTCGCGATGACAGTGGAACTCACCGAAATGATGGGCGACGAAACGCTCATACAGGGGACTTTGGGAGGTCAGCAGATCCAGGTCCTGGTGCCGTATTCATCACAGATCAAAGAGGGTCAGACCGCGCACCTCACCCTGCGAGACGACAGGCTCAAACTTTTCGATGAAAAGACGGGTCTCGCGATGATGTTGCCTAGTGACCAACGCCATTCCCTATAACCGGGTTTAGCTCATATGGACGGCCTTGGCCGGCTACTACCCCCCAAGGTGATGTTGATGGCAAGGATAATGATCATCACCGCCGCGCCGGTCTCCTGCCCCGCGTCTAACAGCTTTTCGCAAGTCTTGAACAAACATAGGTCCTAGTCAGGATTTAACGTTCCCCTTTTTGCGGCGGGCGTCGGCGGCATGCTGATGGGCGCGGATAACGGTGGCATCGAGCCTCTCGAAGTCGGCATCCTCGTTCAACGCCTTGAAGATGGCGGCAAAGGACCCGCGCGCGAGACCCAATCATAGTACCGCTGCTTGACCGTCCCGGCCCGTCCGTACCGGGCCGGCAGATAGCTCCATTTGGCGCCCGAGCGCGCCATCCAGAGGACCGCATTCATGAAACGCCGGTTGTCTGTGCGCGGGCCGCGCTTTCCCTTGCAGCCGCCGGGGATTAAGGGCGCAAGGCGCGCCCATTGGGCATCGCTCAAAACATCGGCGCAGAACGAATCTGGAGGATTCTGTGAGATCCGCGTGCACGACGGAGCGGCCGGGCTGGTTGTCGGACCTCATTGCAAGCCGGATTGAACGGAGCCTCGGGCAGGACTGGCGCTATGGGGATTGTGGCTTGGCGGGGCGTTTGGGATCAACTTCGCCAGGTTGATGAAGAGCGTGTGTGATGCGGCGCCGGCGAAGGATGCCATGGTAGAAGGCGGAACCTTGATGGCGCGTGCCGTCGGACAGGCTGCTGTGTCTTCTATCACCCTGCTGGCTGCGACCAGCCTTGCGCGGCGGGTCGCGGGTTGGCGTGCCGGCGTACATGGCGCCGGATGGGGCCATTGGGTGATGTGGACGCGCCCGGCATGATCATGAGGTATCGTTCCAGAAGGGGCTCGGCGACGCTTGTCCGCACCGCCAGATGGCGAGCGTGATTATCGGCTCTCCGCGGAATGGGCAGCGATGTGTTGCCGCGAGGCGCTCGGCGATGACAGAAGCGCTTTCGGCCTCCGGTTCGATATCGTCTTGCTGCGGACTGGCCAGCAACCTGCGGCTGCAGAGGAGCAAGTGTTTGACGAAGGTGGATTCCGGGATGAGTGCTCCGTCATTCTCCGCCGTCAACATCGCCGGGCTTGGCGATATTGGGACGACGGCATGGAAAGGCCTCACTCGAGCGCGCACCGGCCGGCTCACCGAGGATCCCTGATCGTGCAATCGGTGCGATCACCTTGCGACCTTGACCTCCCGCGGATTACGCGATGGGCTCAAACGTCGAGTGTATGGTCGAGCTCCCACTGGGTGAAATGCGAGGCATAGGAGTTCCACTCCTCGCGCTTGAGCTTCAGATAGGCTGCGGAGACCTCCTTGCCCATGGCTTCCTTCAGCGCCTTGTCCTTGTCGTATTCGCGCAGCGCATCCAGAAGGTTGAGCGGCAGTTTCGGCGCGCCCCTTACCTTGTGGCCGTCCTGATACATGTCGATGTCATAGCGCCTGCCCGGCTCCGCCTTGTTTCGGATGCCGTTCAGGCCCGCGGCAATGATGACGGCCTGCATCAGATAGGGATTGGCCGCGCCATCGGGTAACCGGAGTTCGAAGCGGCCAGGCCCCGGCACGCGCACCATATGCGTGCGGTTGTTGCCGGTCCAGGTGACGCTGTTCGGCGCCCACGTGGCACCTGAAACCGTGCGCGGCGCGTTGATGCGCTTATAGGAATTCACCGTCGGGTTGGTGATGGCGGCGAGTGCGGAGGCGTGCTTCATGATGCCGCCGAGGAAGTGCCGGCCCTGTTCGGAGATGCCGAGTTCCATTCCGCTGTCGGCAAATGCGTTGGTTTTGCCGGTCTTGTCCCACACGGAAATATGCATATGGCAACCATTGCCGGTGAGGCCTGCAAAAGGCTTCGGCATGAAGGTCGCGCGAAGCCCGTGCTTCTCCGCGATCGACCGCACCATGAACTTGAAGAAGGAATGCTTGTCGGCTGTCGCCAACACGTCGTCGAAGGCCCAGTTCATCTCGAACTGGCCGTTCGCGTCCTCGTGGTCGTTCTGATAGGGGCCCCAGCCGAGGGCGAGCATGTGATCGCAGATCTCGGCGATAACGTCATAGCGACGCATCACCGCCTGCTGGTCATAACAGGGCTTTGCGGCGGTGTCGGCTTCGTCGGAGATTCGCCTGCCGTCTGGGGTTATCAGAAAGAACTCCGCCTCGACCCCGGTCTTGACGTGGTAGCCCTCGCTGGCGGCGTCGGCGACAAGCCGCTTCAGCGTGTTTCGCGGCGCTTGCGCCACCAGCTTTCCGTCCATGACGCAGTCGCTGGCAATCCAAGCCACCTCCGGTTTCCAGGGAAGCTGGATTACCGACGCCGGGTCCGGAACCGCAAGCATGTCGGGATGCGCCGGCGTCAAATCCAGCCAGGTGGCGAAGCCGGCAAACCCCGCGCCGTCCTTTTGCATATCACCGATCGCCTGGGCGGGCACCAGCTTCGCACGCTGCCCACCGAAGAGATCGGTATAAGAGATCATGAAGTATTTGACGTTCTTCTGCTTCGCGAACTCCACCAGATCGTCCCTGACCCGACGGTCCAACGCGCTCTCGAATACGGTCCCCATTTAGTTCTCCCATTCTGTCCTGCAGGTTCCGCCCTCGTTCTTGTTATTGATCAGAAGCTGCCTTTACCCGGTATCCAATCCGTTCCTGCCAGCGGAACGCCGGCCATAGCTGCCGCCTCGATCGTCAACGCGCAGAGGTCTTCCGGCTCGAGATTGTGAAGGTGCGACTTGCCGCAGGCGCGGGCAATCGTCTGCGCCTCGAGCGTCATCACCTTGAGGTAGTTCGCCAACCGCCTTCCGGCGGCGATCGGGTCGAGCCGCTTGGCGAGTTCCGGATCCTGTGTCGTGACGCCGGCCGGGTCCTTTCCTTCGTGCCAGTCGTCATAGGCGCCGGCGGTCGTTCCGAGCTTTCGGTATTCGTCTTCCCAGCGCGGATCGTTGTCGCCAAGCGCCACCAGTGCCGCCGTGCCGATCGAAACGGCGTCCGCGCCGAGGGCGAGCGCCTTGGCGACGTCGGCGCCGTTTCGGATCCCGCCCGAGACGATGAGCTGCACCTTGCGGTGCATGCCGAGATCCTGCAGCGCCTTCACGGCGGGGCGGATGCAGGCGAGCGTCGGCTGTCCGACATGCTCGATGAAGACCTCCTGGGTGGCCGCCGTGCCGCCCTGCATACCGTCCAGCACCAGGACGTCCGCTCCGGCCTTCACCGCCAGCGCGGCGTCGTAGTAGGGTCTGGCGCCGCCGACCTTGACGAAGATCGGCTTTTCCCAATCGGTAATCTCGCGCAGTTCGAGAATCTTGATCTCCAGGTCGTCCGGCCCCGTCCAATCCGGATGCCGGCAGGCGGAGCGCTGGTCGATGCCCTTGGGGAGCGTCCGCATCTCGGCCACGCGGTCGGATATCTTCTGGCCGAGCAGCATGCCCCCGCCGCCGGGCTTGGCACCCTGGCCGACAACCACCTCGATGGCGTCGGCGCGGCGCAGGTCGCGCGGGTTCATCCCGTAGCGGGAGGGCAGATACTGATAGACCAGGATCTTGGAATGCCCCCTCTCCTCTTCCGTCATGCCACCGTCGCCGGTGGTCGTCGAGGTCCCCGCGAGGGTGGCCCCGCGGCCGAGCGCCTCCTTGGCAGGTCCGGAGAGAGAGCCGAAGCTCATGCCGGCGATGGTGATCGGGATCTTGAGGTGGATCGGCTTCCTGGCGTTCCGCGCGCCGAGCACGACGCTCGTCTCGCATTTCTCACGATAGCCCTCCAGCGGGTATCGGGAAATGGAGGCGCCAAGGAACAGGAGATCGTCGAAATTGGGGACCTTGCGCTTCGCGCCGGCGCCGCGAATGTCATAGATGCCGGTCGCCGCGGCCCGGCGGATTTCCGACAGCGTGTACTCGTCGAAGGTGGCCGAGCGGCGGGGGGTCGTCGGAGGGTTGTGATATGTCATTGTTCGGCCCCCTCAATATGCATCGGCGTTGTCGATGTCGAAATTGTACAGCGTGCGCGCCGAGCCGTATCGCGTGAATTCTTCCGGCTTCACGCCCGTAACCCCCGCGCGGTCAAGCAGCCCCTGCAACAGCTTCAGGTGCTCCGGGCGCATTTCCTTGGCGACGCAGTCGGCACCGAGGCTTTTCACATTTCCGCGCACGAAGAGCCGCGCCTCGTAAATGGAATCGCCGAGCGCGTCCCCCGCGTCACCGAGCACGACGAGATTGCCCGATTGCGCCATGAAGGCCGACATATGGCCGACATTGCCGTGCACAACGATTTCGATTCCCTTCATCGAAATCCCGCATCGGGACGAGGCATTGCCTTCGATGACCAGCAATCCCCCGCGACCGGTTGCGCCGGCATACTGGCTGGCGTCGCCTTTGACCCTGATCGTCCCCGACATCATGTTCTCGCCGAGCCCGGGTCCCGCCGATCCGTGGATGGTGAGCGTGGCGTTCTGGTTCATGCCGCCACAGTAATACCCGACGCTGCCCCGCACATCGACGGTGACCGGTCTCTCGACCCCCACCGCGACCGCATGGCTGCCGGCGGGGTTGAGAATCTCCCAATTCGAACCGTCCGAGTCCGCTTCGATCTCGTGCAGCGCCTGATTGAGTTCGCGCAGAGGGACCTGCGCAAGGTCGACGACCTTTGCCGTCGATGCTTCGGCAAGATTCAATGCGTGCATGAATCAGTGCTCCCAGAAATAGACGGTGGAGGGTTCGGGCTCCCACACCTTGGCATCCTCGACCCCTGGCAGTTTCGCCAGGGCCCGGTACTCGGATCCGAAGGCGACATAGCGTTCGGTTTCGGCGAGCACGGCAGGCTTGCAGGCGATCGGATCACGCACGACGCCGAAGCCCGACTTGGTTCCAACGACGAAGGTGAAGAAACCGTCCAGTTCATCGAGGCTCGCTTCCAGTGCGCTGCCGAGATCCATTCCGCGGGCGATCCTCCAGGAGAGACAGGCCGCGGCGACCTCGGTGTCGTTCTCGGTCTCGAACGTCATTCCTTCACGCGTGAGCTCGCGGCGGAGATTGTTGTGGTTCGACAACGAGCCGTTGTGAACCAGGCACTGATCAGGCCCGGTCGAGAACGGGTGCGCGCCCAGCGTGGTGACGGCGGATTCCGTTGCCATCCGGGTATGGCCGATCCCGTGGGTCCCGCCCATGCCGGGAATTCCGAAGCGTTCGACGACCTTTTCAGGCAACCCGACCTCCTTGTAGATCTCCACGGCACCACCCGCGCCCATGAGGCGCATGCGGGGGCGAAGCCTGGCGATGGCCGCCTTTGCTTCCTCCATCTTGGTGAGGGGCACGGAAATGACGGCGTGAGTCGACCGTTCTGAAAGGTTGACGTCTCGACCGATCGCGGCCGCAAGCTCCCTGTCCAGTCCGGGAAAATCCTCGTCCGGCGCGGGAGACTGGACCGTTATCTTGCCCGCCTCCTCCTTAGCCGAGCCGTAGATCGCGATCCCCGCGCTGTCCGGTCCCCTGTCGCTGAGCGAAACGAGCATCTCAGAGAGCAACGAACCCAACTGGGGCTCCATCGAACGGTCTTTCAGGAAGAGACCAACAATGCCGCACATGGCGCTCACCTCACCACAATTGATGGTGGAGTGAGGCTAGCAGTCTCCCCATCGAAATTCAACTGGCATGAATGTTTTTTTCATCTCAGAGAACAAATGACCAAGCTGGCCCACGCTCCGTTGTGGGGTTGGCAGGGGCGTTGAGCGTCTCTTTCGCAGTGACTGTCGCGAGGCGTTCAGTCGGGAATGCTGCTTTGCGGATAGGAAATGATGGAGAGATAGCGGATGGGCCGGGAGGTGAGCTCCACGGGGCCATGAGGCGCATCCGCATCGAAGAAGAGGCTGTCCCCCGGCCTCATGGAAAACAGATTGTCGCCATGACGATAAGTGAGTTCGCCCTCCAGCATGTAAAGGAATTCAAGCCCGCCATGCTGAAAGGTCGGGAACACATCCGACTCCTCGGTGAGCGTTATAAGGTACGGCTCGACGACCACACCGCTCGTGTTGGCGCCGATGTGCCCGAGCAGGGTGTACTGATGGCCGGCGCGGGTGCCGCGGCGTTCGACGTCGACCCCTTCGCCGCGCCTGACGAACACGGCGTTTCGCTCTTCCTCGAACCGCCTCAGGAATGCGGTAAGAGGCATGCCGAGCGCGCGCGACAGCGCCTGCAGCGTCGTGAGCGAAGGCGAGGTGTTGCCGTTCTCGATCTTCGACAGCATCCCGAGCGAGATGTTCGTGGCCGAGGCAAGATCGGCCACCGTCAGGCCAAGCTGTTTCCGGCGGGCGCGAACTTCACGGCCGATTGCGATCTCGAGCACATTCTCCCGAGGTTCGCGGACGGCATGCGGATCCTGCTTCAGCACTGGCGAATGCGCATCGGCAGCGGTCTTCGCCCCCTCGGGCAGCCCGGATGAGCTACGCTCCGAAGCCCGCCTTTTCGGCCTCTTGCCAGCCGTTGCTTCGGATGACGACATTTTCTTTCCTCATGCTGCTTTGCTTCACTGCAAGTGAACATTCTAGTAGTGTAGGGAAAGAAAATCAAATTGCGCGTCCGGCGGAAACCGGCTGCCCGAATGGGCTTTTCTTTCACCGCGCGCACGCTCACAATTCCCGATTTCACTTCGGCCATGCTCCCCCTCCGGCCGGAAACTTGGTCCGTCCAAAGCGACGAGAACTTCAGATCCTTGCATCAAGCAGAGCAAGAGATTGTCTCTATTCAGGAAGGACAAGTGCATTCGAAGGCACCACTTTTTTGACCGAAAGCAGCAGAAGTATTGGTGCAGTGCAGCACAGCCTATTCTTGACATGCGCACCTTTTAGGCGATCATATTCCTCACAGGCAAATAGTTTGCCTAAAAAGCAACGCTAGACAGGTCTGGGAGGAGACATGGAAGCGACCATCCAGGAACGGGCCAGCCCGCCTACAATCGAACAGCGTATTGACAGGATGCACCACCGGGACCGCGTCGGCGCGGTCGCTTTTGTGGTCGCTCTATGGGCGGCGGTCCTCTTCGTGCTCTTCAACGTCTGGCCCGATATCGGGAACGGGGCCATTCGGGTAATCCTGATCGTCGCAGGTGGGCTGGTTCTTGCCTTCAACACTGCGGCCATTGCCGCCATGCTGCGTCACTACCACAACGACAAGACTTTCATCTACACGCTCGACATCACGCATCTGGACGAGATGCGCCGACGCCGCAGACGTTGAGGAGGAAGGAACATGGCTTATCGGCCTCCGAAACAAAGCTTCGTCGGGCAGATCTTCGACGTCCTGGTCCTCTTGGTCCTCACGATCGGCGCGCTTTATCTACCGCTTTATCTCGGGCTTGCGGGTGCCGACAAGGTGCCCGACCCGATCGAGAATCCGACCTGGGAGGCGCTTGGGCAGAATCCCGTCGAACAGCAGCAATGGGCAGCGCTTGGCGTTGTTGATCCGGCCGCTGCCAACGAGATCGTCACGGCACGTTTCGATTACAGTTTCAGTTGGCTTGCACTTATCACCATGGCGATCTTCGTGATCGGCTATTTCGTTCTCGTCGTCCGGCTTTCCGACAGGGAGTATCGGGAGGTCATTGAAGAGCGCTTCGGGCAGAAGCGCTAGGGAGAGCTTCATGGACATCTGGAACTATCTGGAATACGGCGCCTGGGCGCTGTCGATCTTCTTCGCCGCTCGAATGCTCATCGACCTCGCGCGCGTTGATTCCACCTATGACAACGAGCTCCTCACCTCCTCTCGCGAAGGCGAACTGGAGCTGACGCAAGAGAAGCACGAGCTCTGAGGAGGGCGAGATGAGCAACATTTCCACAACGTCGACTGAACGACTGAGCCTGCTGCGCGTGCTCGGGCCGGGCCATGTCTGGGCTCTCGGCGTGGGCATCGTCCTCGTCGGCGAGTATATGGGCTGGAACTTCTCCGTCGGAAAGGGCGGGATGATCGCCGGCCTGGTCGCCTGCTGGGTCGCCGGCCTGCTCTATACCTGCGTGGCCATGATCGATTCGGAAGTGACCTCCACGGTCGCGGCGGCGGGCGGGCAGTACGCCCAGGCCAAGCATATCGTCGGTCCACTGATGGCGTTCAATGTGGGCCTGTTCCTGGTCATGGCCTACACCATGCTGGAGGCGGCCAATGCGATCACGATCGGCTTCCTGCTGGAAACGGTCGCCGGCATGCAGGGGCACGAAGGACTGAACCAGCAGCCCTTCATCATCCTCACCATCCTGGCGCTCGCCTGGCTCAACTACCGTGGCGTCCTCGCCTCGCTCAGCTTCAACTTCGTCATCACCGCGGTCGCCTTCGCCGCGATCATCATGCTGTTCTTCTCGGTGCAGTTCGGAGCCTCGGCGGTACCGCTCGACTTTTCGGCGATCAACACCGAACCGCTGCCCTACGGCTGGCTCGGCATCGTCGCGGCGCTGCATTTCGGCCTCTGGTACTATCTGGGGATCGAGGGCACCTGCCAGGCGGCAGAGGAAGTCCGCTCTCCGGCACGTTCGCTACCCTACGGCACCATGGCGGGCATCATGACCCTGCTGATTGCGGCAACGCTCACCTGGTATGTCTGCTCGGGTCTGATCCCTTGGGAGTATCTGGGCGAATCGGGCACGCCGCTGTTCGACGCCGCTCGTGTCACCGGCAGCACGAGCCTGATGGTGCTGCTCTTCGTCGGCACCGCCTTCGCCACCACGGCATCTGCAAACGGCTGCATCAACGACGCCTCGCGCGCCTGGTTCTCGATGGGCCGCGACCGCTATCTGCCGAGCTGGTTCGGTGCGGTGCACCCGAAATACCGGACCCCCTACAGGTCGATCGTTTTTCTGGTCCCCATCGCGCTCATCTTCGCTCTTGGGGCACCACTCGACCAGGTGATCACATTCTCCATCCTGTCGGGTCTGCTCGGCTACACCTTCATGACCTTCAATATGCTGATGTTCCGGAAGAAGTGGCCGCTGGGCACGATCAAGCGTGGCTATGTTCATCCGTGGCATCCGCTGCCGGCGATCGTGCTGCTTCTGCTTTGCGGCACAACATACTTCGCCGTCTTTCTGGGCTATGGCACACAGCTGATCGCGATGATGAGCTTCTACATCATCGCTTCCTTGTGGTTCCATTTCTGGCGTTACCGCTTCGTCAAGCGCGGCGACCAGTTCACCATGCCCTGGCCGAGACCAATAGGCTATTGAAGAGGTGGATGGGCGGCGCCAAAAGGCGCCGCCGCCATCCCGCCCTGGAGCATCGATGACCCTTACGAACCTGGCCTTCTTGTTGTTCGTTGCAGCCGGATCAGGCGGGCTTTTTGCCAAGGCATGGTCGGACTATCGGGGCATGATGCGCCGGCGCTCCGGCCTGCTGGACGGCGCCGCAGGTCTCCTGTTCAATCCATCGATCACAATCGGCCAGGACGGCTTTCCTGTTTTGTCCGGCACCGTTTCCGACGGGCGTCGGGTCAGGATCGAGATCATTGCCGACACGCTGGTTCCGCGCAGGCTGCCTCAGCTCTGGCTCAAGGTGACGGTCCATGAGCCCTCCCCTTCCCCGAGACCTTCGCTCGGCGTTCTCGCGAGGCCGACGGGCGCCGAATTCTACTCTCTTGTGCCGGGCTTGCCGGAATGGGTCGCTCCGCCCTTCGAGGCCGAGATTCCGCTTCTGATGCGGGGGCGCTGCGCGAACGCGCGTGACGTCGAGCGCATGGGTGCGGCCTTCCGGAGCCTGTTCACGGACGTGACCCTGAAGGAAGCTACCATTACGCCGGGAGGCGTCCGCATAGTACGTCAGATCGCACAGGGCGACCGGGGCGCGCACATGCTCTACCGGCAGATCCGCTTTCCGGTGGAAGCGGTCCGGCCCGCGCTCGTGCGCAAAGCTCTTCAGGATGCGGAACTGCTGCGGTCGGCTATGGACTATGCATCCGAACACCACCTGCCGGAAGTTGCCTGAGACAAGCCCATGACGAGACGACCGCTCAACCCTTATTTCGTACTGGCGCTGGCAATCATGCTTCCGGGAGCCGGGCATGTGGCGATCGGCCGTGCCCCGCGCGGGCTCGTCTTCGCCTTCTTCACACTGCTCTTCATGGTGTTGACCTATATGACGACAACGCCTGACCAGTCCTTCATCGGCAGGCACGCGGGCGGGCTGTTCATCTGGGCCCTGTCTCTGCCGGACGTATACCGCCGTGCGCGGATGGATTATCTTGCGGCGACGTTCGCGCGCCGCTGAGCGAAGCGGGCATTCCGGCCGGGCGATGCACTCGGCGTCATCCCATTCGTTCCGAAGCATGGGAGCCCGGTGAGGCAGGGAAGACGACCGTTTTGTTTCCGTTGAGGACGACGCGGCGGTGGATATGCGCGTGGATGTCACGTGCGAGGACCTGACTTTCGACATCACGGCCGAGCGACACATAGTCGGAGGGACTCTGGGCGTGCGTCACGCGCACGAAATCCTGCTCGATGATCGGCCCCTTATCCAAGTCGGCGGTGACATAGTGCGACGTCGCACCGATCAGCTTCACCCCGCGCTCAAAAGCCTGCTTGTAGGGATTTGCCCCTTTGAACGAGGGCAGGAAAGAGTGATGGATGGATGTTGATGATGCGGCCGGACATTTTCCGGCACATGTCATCCGACAAGACCTGCATGTAGCGGGCGAGAACGATCAGTTCTGCGCCGGTCTCCTCGATGATGCGCATCTGCTGCGCCTCGGCTTCGGGCTTGGTCTCCTTCGTGACCTTGATGCCGTGAAAGCGAATGTCGTGGTTCACGACGAGTTTCTGATAATCCATATGGTTCGAGATAACGGCTACGATGTCGATCGGCAGAGCTCCGATGCGCCAACGATACAATACGTCGTTAAGACAATGGCCGAAGCGCGAGACCATGATGATGACCTTCATCTTTTTGCTTTCGTTATGGAAGGCGAAGTCCATCCCGAGCGCCTTGGCAGTATCGGCTATTGCGTAAAGACGACCGTGGTTAGCCCGTTCAGCATCACCCGGCCTTCCAAATGCAGCTTCACAGCCCTAGCGAGAACCCGGCTTTCGATGTCGCGCCCAGTCGCCACGAAATCGTCAGCACTCATGGCGTGACTGACACGCTCGGTCTCCTGCTCGATGATCGGCCCCTCGTCGAGGTCCGGCGTAACGTAGTGCGCCGTTGCACCAATAAGCTTGACCCCGCGCTCATGCGCCTGATGGTAGGGCTTGGCGCCCTTGAAGGATGGAAGAAACGAATGATGGATATTGATGACCTTGCCGTACAGGCGCTTTGATAGACCGTCTGACAGCACTTGCATGTAGCGTGCGAGCACAACGAGGTCCGCACCCGTTTCTCGGACCAGGTTGAGGAGTTTCTCTTCCTGCTCAGCCTTGTTCTCCTTCTCGACGGGCCAGCAATGATACTGGACACCCTCGAGTTCCGCGCTATGCCGGCTGTCCTCATGGTTCGAAACAATGGAGACAACCTCGGCATTGAGCCAGCCGACCTTGACCTGGTAAAGCAGATGAAGCATCGCGTGGTCAAACTTAGAGACCAAGATGATGATCTTCGGTTTACGTGATTGATCGGCAAGTGTCGTCTTCATGTCGAAGCGGTCGATCGCAGGTTTTAACGCCCGACCGATATCGTCCTTCGAGATGCCTGCGGAAACCGTAAAGGCAATGCGCATGAAGAATTTGCCGGTATGCCGATCCCAGAACTGGGCGCTCTCAGCGATATTGGCGCCTGATGCGGTGAGTTCAGTAGAAACGGCGGCGACGATTCCGGGCTTGTCCTCGCACGACAAGTTGAGCACGAAACCGCGATCGGTCATTTTTGCCTCAGGATAGTGGATCATGAAGGTCGCAGGCGCGTCAAAGCGCCTTCTGGAATTCCGGCAGGGCCTCGAAGAGGTCGGCGACGAGGCCGTAATCGGCGACCTGGAATATCGGCGCCTCTTCGTCCTTGTTGATGGCGACGATGACCTTCGAGTCCTTCATGCCGGCCAGATGCTGGATGGCGCCGGAAATGCCGCAGGCGATATAGAGTTCGGGCGCCACCACCTTACCGGTCTGCCCGACCTGCCAGTCGTTGGGCGCGTAGCCGGCGTCGACGGCGGCGCGCGAGGCGCCGACGGCCGCGCCCAGCTTGTCGGCGACAGGCAGGATGGCGTCGTCGAACTTCTCCTTCGAGCCGAGCGCCCGGCCGCCGGAGATGATGATCCTGGCGGAGGCGAGTTCCGGCCGGTCGCTTTCGGCTATTCTGTTCTCCACGAAGCTTGACACAGCCGGGTCTGCTGCCGTCGAGACAATCTCGACGGCAGCAGCATCGCCTTGGGAGGCTGGAGAAAAGGAAGCTGTACGCACCGTGATGACCTTTTTGGCGTCGGTAGCCTGCACGATCTGAATGGCGTTGCCGGCGTAGGTCGGCCGCTTGAAGGTGTCGGCCGATACCACCTCCACGATGTCAGAGACCTGCATGACGTCGAGCAGGGCGGCAACGCGGGGCATGATGTTCTTGCCGTCGGTGGTGGCCGGCGCGACCAGAGCGTCGTAGCCGTCGGCAAGCGAGACGACGAGTGCAGCTGTCGGCTCGGCCAGGCGCTGGGCGAGCTCGTCGGCTTCGGCGAGCAGCACCTTGCGCACGCCCTTGAGTTTGGCGGCGGCATCGGCCGTACCCTTGGCGACTTTGCCAGCGACGAGGACGTCAACATCCGAGCCGATCTGGAGCGCGGCAGTCAGCGCCCTGGCGGTCTGGTCGGAAAGGGTCGCATTGTCGTGCTCGGCAACGAGAAGAATGGCCATTGTTCTGTCTCCTGTTTCCAATCAGATGACGCCAGCTTCGTTTTTGAGCTTGTCGACCAGCTCTGCAACGTCCTTCACCTTGATGCCAGCTTTGCGGCCCTCCGGCTCCTCGGTCTTGAGCACCTTCAGCCGCGGCGCGATATCGACGCCGTAGTCGGAAACGCTCTTTTCATCGAGCGGCTTCTTCTTGGCCTTCATGATGTTGGGCAACGAAGCATAGCGCGGCTGGTTGAGGCGCAGGTCCGTCGTCACGATGGCTGGCATTTTCAGCTCGACGACCTGCAGGCCGCCGTCGATCTCCCGGCTGACCTTCGCCTTGCCGCCGTCGATCTCGATCTTCGAGATGAAAGTGCCCTGCGCCCAGCCCAGCAACGCCGCCAACATCTGGCCGGTCTGGTTGCTGTCGTCATCGATCGCCTGCTTGCCCAGGATCACCAGCGCCGGCTTCTCCTCGTCCACGACGCCCTTGAGCAGCTTGGCGACAGCGAGTGGCTCGACCGCTTCGTTGAACTTGATCAGGATACCGCGGTCGGCGCCCATGGCGAGCGCGGTGCGGATCGTTTCCTGCGCCTGCTGGGGACCGATCGAAACCACAACGACCTCGTCCGCTTTGCCGGCTTCCTTCGTCCGGATCGCCTCCTCCACCGCGATCTCGTCGAACGGGTTCATCGCCATCTTCACATTCGCAAGCTCGACACCCGTGCCGTCAGCCTTCACCCGAGGCTTCACATTGGCGTCGATCACCCGCTTCACTGGCACAAGGATTTTCATAGTTACAGACCCTCCAACCGGTTGCGTTCAAGCTGCCGCGAGTCCGGCTTCGATCGCCGCAACGACCTTGCCCACGTCGTCGGCCGTGATGACGAGCGGTGGCGACAGAATGATATTGTTACCCGAGACGCGAACCATGACGCCGGCCGCATAAGCCGTCTCGAAGACGAGGCTGATCAGTTTTTTGTCCACAGGCTGTTTCGTCGTACGGTCGGCGACAAGCTCTAAGGCTACCATCAGTCCCCTTCCGCGAACGTCTCCGACCAGATCATACCTCTTCTTCAAGCCGAGGCAGCCGGCCAGAAGCTCCTCGCCTCTTGCGGCGGCATTAGCGGCCACATCGGCTTTCTTAAACTCCGGCAGACATGCGAGTGCAGCCGCGGCTCCGACAGGATGCGCCGAATAGGTATAGCCGTGACCGATTGCGCCAAAGGCAGTCGCGTCGTTCTCGAACACCTCAGCCACCTTTTCCGAAATCAACACCGCCCCGAAAGGGAAATATCCGTTGGTGATGGCCTTCGCGGTACAGCTAAGATCGGGCTTCACCCCCCAAAGACGCGAACCCGTCCAAGCGCCGGTGCGGCCAAAAGCGGTGATCACCTCGTCGGCGATGAGCAGAATGCCGTGGCGGTCGCAGATCTCACGCACCTTTGGCATGAAGTTTTCATTCGGCGGGATTACGCCCCCCGCCCCCAGAACCGGCTCCATGATGAAGGCGGCAACTGTGTCGGCACCCTGAAAGGCGATCTCGTCCTCAAGCGCCGCGGCACAGAGCTCGGCCAGCCTCGCCGGATCCGTCTCGTTGAACGGATTGCGGTAGAGATAGGGTGAGGGAATTTGGAAGCAGCCCGGTAGCAGCGGTTCGTAGTTGCGCCGGAAATTCGCGTTTCCGTTTACCGACGCACCCCCGAAATGGGTGCCGTGATAGCCCTTCTTGATGCTGATGAACTTCGTGCGGTCGCGCTCTCCGCGGATCTTGTGATACTGGCGCGCCAGGCGCAACGCTGTCTCGACACTGTCAGAGCCGCCCGACGTGAAGAAGCTGCGCACCAGACCGTCTTCCTTGAACCATTGAGCCAGTTCATACGAGAGTTCGACCGCGGGTCCAGTGGACGTGCCGCGAAACGCGGAATAGTAGGGAAGTGCGCTGAGTTGGTCAGCGATTGCCTTCTTCACGGGATCGCAGGAATAGCCGAGATTCACGTTCCAGAGTCCGCCGACAGCATCGAGCGTTTTGTGGCCATCGGCATCGGTGAGCGTCACGCCCTCCGCCGCGATGAGCACTTTGGGCGGATGTGCGCGCATCTCTGCGGGATGGGCCATCGGATGCCACAGGTGCTTCGCGTTGTTCTCCTTCAGGAAGTTGTTGTCATGCAGCATCAGCCATTCTCCCTTGTTCGATGTACGCCCAGCAGATCCAGCGCGGCATCGTAGCTCTCACGCGGATTACGGACGTCGAAATGTACGGTTTGCATGCCGACGCAAACGGCACCGGCAATATTCTTCGCCTGATCGTCCACAAAGACGCAGTTCGCCGCTGGAATCCCCAACCCCTCGATGATGAAGACGAAAGCGCCGGAGGCGGGCTTGAGAATGCCGGTATGGGTAGCATCGACGATCAGGTCGAAATCGGCGAGTAAAGGCAGGCGCTTGCGGAAGTCCGCGCCATAGAAAAGGTCGAGCTCGTTGGAGAGGATAGCGAGCTTGCACCCGGCCCTTTTCGCCGCCGCGATCGCATCGAGCGCTTCCGGACGAATGACCGTTTCCGGATCGGCGCCGCGTGCTGCCGTGACGAACTCCTCCATGCGCGTCCAGGTCTGGCCGACCAGCGCAGCGGTTTCGCGCGTGCGCTCCAGCCAGTAGTCCCGCTCGGAGATGTCGCCGCTCTGCATGGACCGCCACAACGGGTCGCTGTCGGGATCGAACGGTCCCCGCCACGTCAGCGTGCCCGATTTCAGCCCAAGCACCTTCTCGGTAAGCGCATGCGTCTCAAACAGCGTCCTCGAGATCACGCCGCCGAAATCAAGGACCAGGGCTTTGCCGGAACAGATCACGTAGTCGTTTCCTCGACAAGAGCGGATTCAATGGGAGGTACGCCTCCAATTGCCGCTGTAACTTCATTCGCGGCGCGCCTCACAGCCGCAGCGATGGATGGCTCGATGTCCTGGCTAAAGCGGGACGCAACGGTGGCGACGGCGACTGTTCCGTAGACGTGACCCGTCGTGTCGAAAAACGGGGCGGCAATGCCCACGACTTCAGTCTCGAAGGTCCGTGCCGAAATGGCGAAGCCGCGCGTGCGCGTATCCGAGAGGACTTTGCGCAATTCGCCGGCATTGCGAACCGTCCGCTCGGTATGCTTCTCAAAAGTGCTGGAGAGCACACCCTCAACGGTCTGCTGATCTGCAAAGGCCAGGTAAGCAATGCCAGATGCCGTTGCGTGAAACGGAAGTGGCTGGGAGGGATCCACATAGACCCTCGTGGATCGCTGCGGCTCGGCAATGCCGATCGTGATCATCCCCGATCCCGAACCGAGCGCGGCATGCGCGGTCTCGCCGGTTTCTGCGGTCAGACCGTTCAACACCGGCTCGACCACAGTTGCAATCGGGAAACTCGCCTCGCGCACCCTGGCAAGTTTCAGGATGTTTCTGCCGAGCCGGAATTTCTTGCTTGCTGGATGCTGCTCGACGAAGCCGCCGCGCATCAGGCTATTCATGAGCCGCAGCGTGGTCGCCTTGTCGTGCCCGGCCCGGCGAGCCAACTCGCTCAATCCCCATTCTGGCTCCGCCACGGTAAAAAATTCCAACAAAATCAGAGCCTTGTCCACAGTTCCCATTGTCTGGGCCATTTCGCATTCACCCTCCGCAACGGATGCGCTCATGCTGCCGGCAAATGACTCTTGACAGAAGCGGCGCAAGCTTGCAACATATTTTCACCATCGGTGATAATAATGAACCGAATAGCCGATGTCAATATGGGAGTTTACGCAATGCGCGCAGAATGGATCGCGGGGCTGGCTGCAGCCCTCGCACTCTCGACCAGCATGTCCGCCGCTCCGGCCTTCGCCGACTATCCAGAGCGTCCTGTCACCTTCATCGTTCCCTGGCCTCCTGGAGATATCGAAGACCAACTGACCCGCGTCATCGCAGAGGAAATGTCCAAGGAGACCGGCGTGCCCGCCAAGGTCGTCAACCGGCCGGGAGGCGGTGCGGTAGAAGGCGCGACAGCGGTCGCTCAATCCGATCCGGACGGCTACACCATCGGCTCGTTCGTCATTGACGTACCGACGATGCATATCATCCGTGCCAATGCCACCTATACCCGCGAGTCGTTTGAGCCGATCGGCATATTCATGACCTATCCGTTCGCGTTGGTGACGCTGAAGGATAAGCCATATGAGACTCTGTCCGAGCTTGCTGAATACGCGAAGTCAAATCCGGTCACGCTCGCCCACTTCGGCTACGATCTCATTCCCTCCATGGCGACCTTCGCGGCGGCAAAGCAGCTTGGCTTCAGCTATTCCGCGGATGCGGCCTATGAAATGGTAGACTGCTCGACGCTCAAGAACGGCGATGCCGACGTGATGAACACGACGATGCAGTTGGTCCTGAGCTGTCTTGACGATCTCACGATCCTCGCTGCCTATACAGCGGAGCCATTGTCGATCGCCCCTGACGCTCCACTGCTTTCGAGCCAGGTTCCAGGAATGGACCTGACGCTTTGGAACGGTCTGTTCGTACCAAAGGGCACCCCCCAGGAGATCAAGGACAAGATCGCCGCCATCGCCGAAAAGGCAATCGGCTCGGATAAGGCCGAGACGATCGTGCGGCCCTCGGGCGCGCCAATCTACTGGCTTGATTCTGATGAGTCCGCGGCTCGTATCAACGCGGATTACGAGAAGGCCGAGGAAATCCTGAAGTTCCTCGAAAACTGAGGCCATTGCGTCGGCGCTTGAGACGGCGCCGGCCTCTCTTGGTGGAAACCTGAAATGACCAGAAGCGGCCCTCCCGGAACCGAACTCGAGATCGTCGAAGACGAGCTAGACGAAGTCGTGCCGGAAGAAGCCGAGGGCTTCTCCGCGCTGATCCTGACGGCAGCCTCGATGATCCTCATCGTGCTCGCACCCTTCGCGACAAGCGCGCAGCCCGCGGGCAAGGGGTGGTATCTGGCGCCAATCGTCTGGCCACTGGTCAGCCTTGGCATGGCAATCGTCGCCGGCGCGGCGCTGAGTTGGCAGTTTCTCAAGGCATTTCGCGGTGCCCGGGAGAGGAAAGCCTTTCGCACAAAGACACTGTGGGCGTTCGGCGGTTTGGTCGAGGCCTTCGAATACGCGCTCTATTTCTGCGTCTACATGGTCGCCGTAAGCTATTTCGGATTTGCCATCGCGACGCTGCTGTTCCTGGAATTCGTCATCTGGCGCGCCGGTTTGCGCGGCACGAAATGGGTGCTGGCGGGCCTTTTCACCACCGCTGCGATCGTCGTCATCTTCCGGGTCGGCATCGGCCTCTGGTTCCCGCTGGCACCCCTCTTCAAGCTGTTGCCCGACTGGGTCGGCAATACATTCGGGAGCTTTCTGTGATCGAATCCTTCCTTCTAGGGCTGGAGCACGTCACGCAATGGCAGGTGGTTCTCTGCCTGCTTCTGGGCGCGCTGCTCGGCATCATGGTGGGCGCCGTGCCAGGTCTGGAGCCAGCCGGCGCCATGGCGATCCTGTTACCCTTCAGCCTGCAACTCGACCCGCTGCCGGGTGTGACATTGCTGCTCGGGGCCTATGGCGGCGCCTGGTACGGGGGCGCGATACCGGCGATTCTGATCCGGGTGCCCGGCACGCCAGTCAACGTGCTGACCACTTATGACGGTTACCCGATGGCCAAGCGTGGTGAACCGCACAGGGCGCTGTCGATCGCCTATTCCTCCTCCTTCGTCGGCGGCACCATATCCGTGCTCGCGCTTGTATTGCTTGCGCCCTATCTCGCAAAGGTGGCGGAACGATTCGGCGCACCGGAATACGCGATGGTGGCAATCCTCGCCCTCGTTTCAGTCCTACTTGCGCATCAGAAGCACATCGTCGCGGCGGTTCTCTCGCTGGGGATCGGCATGTTCCTGGGATCGGTCGGGTTCGAATCCCCCTTTAACACGCAGCGTTACACTTTCGGTCAGCAATGGCTGCTCGGCGGCGTTCCCATGGTGCCGGTCGTCATCGGACTGTTCGCCATGTCCCAGGCTTTCGTACTGCTTGGCACCAGCAGCCGCCGGAAACCGGGAGAGGACTTTACCCAGCAGAGCCGCTTCCGAGGACTCGCTGAGGTCTTCCGATACCCGCGTACGCTCGCGCGGTCGTCGGGCCTCGGCGTGGTCATGGGGCTGTTGCCTGGCGTCGGCGAGTTCGGGGCACAGTTCCTCTCCTATTCGCTCGCGCGACGCTTTTCAAAAAAGCCGGAAGAATTTGGCAAAGGCTCGGCCGAGGGCCTCATTGCCTCGGAGACGTCCATCAGCGCCTGCACATCGACGGTGCTGGTGCCGCTCCTGTCTCTGGGCATTCCGGCCGATCCGCTGATGGCGATGCTGCTTGCCGTATTCATGATCCACAATATCATTCCGGGGCCACAGCTCTTCGCCCAGCACCCCGACTTCATATCCGGCCTCTACATATCGCTCTTTCTGCTTAACGTGCTGGTGCTTGTCTTTCTGCTTTTTTCGACGAAGCACATCGTCAGGCTCTCGAACCTCAACCCAAAAATCGTCGGCGCGACAATCCTCGTATTGGCGCTGATCGGCTCCTACACACAGAATTACCGGCTCTCCGACGCCCTGATCACCGTGATCTTCGCCGTCATCGGCCGTTTCATGTTGCGCAACGGCATCCCGGCTTTCCCGCTGGTCATCGGACTGGTGTTGGGACCGATGCTTGAGGTGCGGCTCAAGCAATCGCTCAGCCTCTCGAACGGCGATCCGGCGATTTTCCTGACCCGGCCGATCGCCGCCACACTGCTCGTATTTGCCGTTGCCGCCGTCGCCCTGTTCGTCGTCGCACAGCTGCGATCAGCACGGCGGGAACCTACACGATCCCTATCATCAAGCGAGGGCTGAGTCATGCAGCAGCAACAGATTGACGCGCTGCGCAACCTGCGGGTTCCGCCTCAAGACCTATTCATCGATGGCGCGCGGCAGGCTGCGGAAGCCGGCGGCACGCTCGACGTCGTGTCACCGATTGACGGCAGCCGGCTGACCACGATTGCCGATGCCGACGCCTTGGATGTGGACCGCGCCGTTGCCGCCGCCGGAGCGGCCTTCGACAAGGGCGCCTGGTCGCGCGCGGCGCCCCCCGAGCGCAAGAAGGTGCTGCACCGCATCGCCGATCTGATCGAGAAGCACGCGCTGGAACTTGCCGTGCTCGGCGTGCGCGACAACGGCACCGAGATCGCCATGGCGCTCAAGGCGGAGCCGGGAAGCTGCGCCGGCACCTTCCGCTACTACGCCGAGGCGGTCGACAAGGTCTATGGCGAGATCGCGCCGACGGCGGAGAACGTGCTCGGCCTCGTCCACCGCGAACCGGTCGGCGTAGTGGGCGCCATCGTGCCCTGGAACTTCCCGCTGATGATCGGCGCCTGGAAGATCGCGCCGGCCCTTGCCGCCGGCAACACCGTGGTGCTGAAGCCGGCGGAGTCGGCCTCGCTGACGCTTTTGCGCCTTGCCGAGCTCTGCACCGAGGCCGGGCTGCCGGACGGCGTCTTCAACGTCGTCACCGGCCGCGGCGCGGTCGCCGGCGAGGCGCTGGGGCTACATATGGATGTCGACGTGCTGGCCTTCACGGGTTCGGGCGGCGTCGGACGCCGGCTGCTTGAGTATTCGGCGCGCTCGAACCTGAAGCCCGTCTCGCTGGAACTCGGCGGAAAGTCGCCCAACATCGTCTTCGCCGACGCGCCGGACCTCGACCAGGCGGCCAGGACCGCCGCCTACGGCATCTTCCGCAATTCCGGCCAGGTCTGCGTGGCCGGCTCGCGCCTGCTGGTGGAGCGCTCCATCCACGAGGCCTTCGCCGAAAAGGTCGCCGCCATCGCCGCGACGATGAAGGTCGGCGATCCGCTAGACAGCGCCACCGAGGCGGGTGCGATCAACAGTGCCGAACAGCTGTCGAAGAACCTGTCCCACGTCGAAAAGGCCGCGTCGGAAAGCGCCGTCCTGAAGACCGGCGGTCGGCGCATCCTTGAAGAGACCGGCGGTTTCTACATGACCCCCACCGTCTTCGATGCCGTGCGACCCGACATCACGCTGGCGCGCGAGGAGGTGTTCGGCCCGGTGCTGGCGGTGATCCCCTTCGACGACGAGGCCGACGCCGTGCGAATCGCCAACGCCACGCCCTATGGCCTGGCCTCCGCCGTGTGGACCGCCAACCTTGCCCGCGCGCATCGCATGGTGCGCGCCGTGAAGGCCGGCGTCGTTCACGTTAACACCTATGGTGGCGCCGACATCACCGTGCCGCTCGGCGGCGTCAGGCAGTCCGGCAACGGCCACGACAAGTCGCTGCACGCGCTCGACAAATATGTCGACCTGAAAACGGCATGGATTCAGCTGTGAAAGAGTACCTTCGATGAACGCAAGACCCCTTCCTGACCATGCACCCGTCGTCGTCATCGGCGGTGGCGTTATCGGGACTTCGACGCTCTACCATTTGGCAAAGCGCGGCGTGGAAGGAGCCGTGCTGCTCGAACGCAAGCAGCTCGCCTCCGGCACGACATGGCATGCGGCCGGCATCGTTGGGCAGTTGCGCGAATCCGGAGCCCAGACGGAACTGTCGAAATATACCGCCCGGCTGTTCACGGAGCTTGAAGCAGAGACCGGGCAGGCGACCGGCTACAAGCAGAACGGCACCATTCACTTGGCGCTATCCGACGTCCGGCTGGAGCAGTTGCGCCGCAACCATGACCACGCCGCGCGTGTTGGCATCGAGAGCCATCTACTCGGGCTGGAAGAGTTGAAGGAAAAATGGCCCTGGGTCGAGTATGAAGGCGTCAAGGGCGGCTTCTTTGTCCCCTCGAACGGTCAGGTGAATCCGCTCGATGTCACGCAGGCCTTCGCCCGAGGCGCGCGCTCCAATGGTTGTCTGGTGTTCGAAAACACGGCCGCGACGAGGATTGTCACCCGTAACGGCCGCGTCGTCGGCGTGGAGACCGAGCGCGGCACCATCACCACCGAAAGGGTGCTGCTCGCCGGCGGCATGTGGACCGCGCGTTTCGCCAAGGCGCACGGCGTGACGGTGCCGCTGCACGCTGCAGAGCATTTCTACATCGTCACGGAGACGATCCCCAACCTACCGAAGGCGTTGCCGGGCCTGGTGGTGTTGGAGGAGCGCATCTACGCGAAGGAAGACGCCGGCAAGCTGCTTATTGGTGGTTTCGAGGCGCGCGGCAAAGCGTGGGGCCGCGATGGCATTCCCGAAAGCTTCGAGTTCGATGAGCTTCCCTTCGACATGGAACATCTGGAGCCGGTACTGGAGACGATCTTCGCACGCCTGCCGGGCCTCGCCGAATTCGGCGTACAGACCTTCTTTAACGGGCCTGAGAGCTTTACCCCGGATGGACGGCCCTATCTGGGCCCTGCGCCGGAGATGCCCGGTCTCTGCATTGCCGCCGGCATGAATTCCAACGGCATCCTGAATTCCGGTGGTGTGGGCCTGACCATGGCCGAGTGGCTGACCGATGGCCTGCCTTCAGGCGGTATGGGCTCCATGCTGGCCTCGCGCGCCCACCCATTCCAGGCGAACGCCGCCTACAACGCGGAGCGCGTGACGGAGGCAGTCGGGCTCCACTGGGGTCTCCATTGGCCCGGGCGCCAGATCGAGACCGCGCGCGGCGTGCGCCGGATTCCGCTGCATGATCGGCTGAAGGAAAAGGGTGCCGTGTTCGCCGAGCGCATCGGCTGGGAAGTGCCAATGTATTTCGACCCTTCCGGCAAGGGCTGGCCGACCGAGCCGTCGATCGGCAGGCAAGAATGGTTCCCGCTGGTGGAAGAAGAATGTCTTGCAGCGCGCGACACGGCTGCGCTCCTGGATCAATCGATGTACGGCAAGATCCTGGTTCAAGGACCAGACGCCGTGCGTGCGCTCAACCGGGTCTGCGGCGCTGAGATGGATGTGCCGGTGGGAACCTCGGTCTACGCGCAATTCCTCAATCAGCGCGGCGGCATTGAGGCTGACATCACGGCGATTCGGATTGGACCCCAGAAGTTTGTGATCGTCACCGGCCACCCGAGCCAGATCCGCGATCAGGCATGGCTCAGGGCCCGCGCAGACCCGGATTGGCGCTTTGAAATCTTCGACGCTACTTCCGCCTACGCGCTTCTTTCCCTGCACGGGCCGAAGTCCAGAGACATACTGGCAACCATTTCCGGCGACGATCTTTCGAACGAGTCCTTCCCCTTCGGGACAGCGCGCGAAATCGACCTTGCCTATGCCCGCGTTTGGGCGATCCGCCGCTCCTTTCTTGGCGAACTCGGATACGAACTGCTGATCCCGACGGAGTTCGTGGCCGGCGCTTACGAAGCGCTGCTGGAAGCGGGCGAACCGGTTGGCCTCCGCCATGTCGGCATGTTCGCCATGAACCATTGCCGTATGGAGAAGGCATTCCGTCATTTCGGCCACGATATTGGCGAGGATGACACCCCCTACGAGGCTGGCCTCGGCTTCGCGGTAAAGCTCGACAAGGCCGAGCCCTTCCTCGGACTCGAGGCACTGTCGAAGCAGAAGGCGGAAGGACCGGCGACCAAGCAACGCACGGTGGCGATCGCGGTAGACGGCGCGACCGCGCAGGATGGACCTTTCCTTGTCCACAATGAGCCGATCTGGCGCGAGGGCCGGTTGGTTGGACATGTGACCTCGGGCGCTTGGGGCTTCAGGCTCGGCAAGTCTCTGGGCATAGCGACGCTTCACAATCCCGACGGGGTGTCGAAGCAGTGGATCGAAGAAGGGGGCTTCACGGTGCGGATTGCCGGACAGGATTTCCCCGTAATCCCACAGCTCAAGCCATTTTATGACCCGGCCGGCGAACGCATGCGCGGCGGCATCGAGACGGCATCCACGAAAGTCAAATGGGAGGAGACCCATGAGCGAACAAAAGACGATCCTCGTCATAGGCACCTACGACACCAAGTCGGATGAGCTGCGGTTTCTGCAGGAGTGTATCGAGAAGCAGGGCGGCAAGGCCCTCACAATGGATGTGAGCGTACTGGGGAATACGCCGCAGCCGACAGACGTCTCGAAGCATCAGGTGGCCGAGGCGGCAGGGTCCTCGATCGAGAAGGCGGCCAACTCCGGTGACGAAAATTCCGCCATGCAGATTATGGCGATGGGCGCCTCCACGTTGACGGCCAAGCTCCATGCCGACGGCAATATCGACGGCATTATCGCCATGGGTGGAACCATGGGCACGGATCTCGCGCTCGACTGTGCGCGGGCGCTGCCTATCGGCGTACCCAAATACGTGATTTCCACGATCGCCTTCTCTCCGCTGATCCCGCCGGACAGGCTGTCCGCCGATATCCAGATGATCCTGTGGGCGGGCGGTCTCTACGGTCTGAACGACATCTGCAAGGCCACGCTCAGCCAGGCCGCGGGCGCGGTGCTGGGCGCGGTGCGTGCTGTGGTGAAGCCAGATCCCGACAGACCGGTAATCGGCATGATGAGCTTCGGATCGTCGGCCCTGAAGTACATGGTCCACCTTCGTCAGCCGCTGATCGATCGCGGCTTTTCGGTCGCCGTCTTTCACGGCACCGGCATGGGCGGCATGGCTATGGAAAGCCTCGCCGAACAGGGCTATTTCGCCGCCGTGCTGGAGCTGGCGGTGGCTGAGATCGGCAACCTCATGGTCGGCTCCATCATCAACGCCGGCAAGGATCGCATGACGGCCGCCGGGCGGCGCGGAACCCCGATCATCGCCGCGCCGGGATTCGGCGACATGATCGATTTCGCAACCTGGCAGCCAGTGCCCGAACGGTTCCGCGACCGGCCCTATCATGCCCACAACCGATTGCTGGCATCGGCCTCGCTGACTGGCCATGAGCGACGAGAGCTTGCGCGCGAGGTCGCCCGCCGACTGAAGGCAGCCAAAGGACCGGTGCATTTCGTGCTGCCCACCCAGGGCATCCACGCATGGGATACCGAGGGCATGCCCGCGCATGACCCGGCCGCGCTGGCCGAGATGGTGAATGAATACAGGAAGGTCATGACCGACCCGATCGAGCTTTCGGTCGTCGACTGCCACATCAACGATCTCGCCTTCTCGGAGAAGGTTCTTGAGATCATCGACGGCTGGATCGCCGACGGCACAATCAAGGTGACCAGAAGAAGCCAGAGCAATGCCGCGTGATCCGCGTTACGATATCCTGTTCGAGCCGCTGAAAATCGGCCCGGTCACGGCACCGAACCGCTTCGTGTCGATGCCCCATGCGATCGGCTTCTCCTATTTGATGCCCAACGGGGCCATCGGCATCCGCGAGATGCGGGCCGAGGGCGGCTGGGGCATCGTGGCAATGCAACTTTCCGAGATCGATCCGACATCGGATCTATCGGGCTTGCCCTACGAGCGGCTCTGGGACGAGGAGGACGTGAAGGCGCACGCGCGCTCGGTGGCGCGCATCCATGCGCACGGGGCTCTGGCTTCGATCGAGCTGGCGCATACCGGCATCCGCTCGCGCGGCATCTCCAATGGTTATCCGGCGATGGGGCCGTCGGTCGTACCGACGCTGAAAGCCGAAGCGCCGTTCATGGCGCGGGCCATGGACAAAGCCGACATCCGCACCTTGCGCGAAAATTATCGTGCTGCCGCGCGGCGGGCCAAGCAGGCGGGCTACGATATTGTCTATGTCTACGCCTCGCACGATGCCTCCGTGCTCTGGCACTTCCTGTCGCCTGCCTACAATCGGCGGAACGACGAATATGGCGGCAGTTTTGACAACCGCCTTCGGCTGTTTCGCGAGGTGCTGGAGGAAACCAAGGAGGAAGCCGGAGACGACATGGCCGTGGCGGTGCGCTTTGCCGTGCACGAGCTGTCGGGGCCCAAGCGCATCCTTAACACCGGCGAAGGCCGCGCTGTTGTCGAAGCGCTTGCGGAGCTTCCCGACCTCTGGGACGTGAACATCTCCGGTTGGAGCCGCGACAGCGGCACCTCACGCTACGATCCCGAGGGGTTCCAAGAGGAGTTCACGAGCTTCGTCAAGCAGGTGACGGGCAAACCCGTATTGGGAGTCGGCCGCTTCACCTCACCTGATGCGATGGTGAGCCAGATCCGGCGCGGTGTGCTGGATCTGATCGGGGGCGCACGCCCGTCTATCGCCGACCCGTTCCTGCCGGCGAAAGTCCGTGAAGGGCGGATCGAGGACATACGCGAGTGCATCGGCTGCAATTTCTGCGTCTCCGCCGAGACCCTGGGCGTCGAGCTGCGCTGCACCCAGAATCCGACGATCTCGGAAGAATGGCGCCGCGGCTGGCACCCCGAGCACGTGCCGCGGGCGGCAAAGGCGGAAACTGCGCTGATCGTGGGCAGCGGCCCGGCGGGGCTCGAAGCGGCGCTGGTGCTGGCGCACGCGGGTCATGCGGTGACGGTCGCGGAGCGCAGGGATGAACTGGGTGGCCGGGTCGCCCGCGAGGCCCGCATCAAGGGGCTCTCCGCCTGGGGGCGCGTAGCGGACTACCGCCTATATCTGCTCCGGCAAATGCCAAATGTGGAACTCTATCCCGGCAGCGACCTCGACGCCGACGCGATCGCGGAGTTCGGGGCGGACCACATCCTACTCGCAACGGGTGCGCCCTGGCGCGGCGACGGCGCCGGACGTACGCGGCTTGATGCGATTCCGGGCTTTAAGGGCGTCGCTCTGACGCCCGACGATTTGATGGACGGCGCGCGTGTCGAAGGCCCGGTCGTCATTTATGACGACGACCATTACTACATGGCAAACACACTCTCTGTGGACCTCGCAGCCAAGGGGCACGCGGTGCGGATCGTCACGCCGCTGCCCACGCTCGCCGCGTGGATGGCGCAGACGCTGGAGCAGCCGCGCATGCTGGGCGAGTTGAAGGCGGCTGGTGTGGAGATGTATCCCAACACCACTGCCATTGCGTGGAAAGGCAATGGCCTGTCCGTCTTCCGTTCCGACACGGGCGACGAACTGCCCCCGATCGAAGGACACACCCTGATCTCTGTCACGACGCGAATGCCCGATCCAGCCCTGTCGCAAAGCCTTACCGAGCGTGGCATCCCGCATCGCGTGATCGGCGACGCGGACTGCCCTGGCGTGATCCAGGCGGCGGTTTATTCCGGCCATCGGCACGCGCGGGAAATCCTTGGAACGGAACCGGCCGACCGCATCTTCCGGCGCGAACGCCCACAACTCTTCGTCTGATACAGGAACTTTCCTCATGACCGCAAAACGGACACCGCTCTACCATGCCTTTCTCGCCCGAAACGCCCAGATGGCGGAGAAGGCACATTTCCTGACCGCGAACGCCTTCACCGACGCAAAGGCCGAACACGAGGCCGTTCGCAGCGCTGCCGGCCTGTTCGAGATATTCGGCCAATTCCTCGTCGAGGTCGCCGGCAGGGAGGCGGAACGGTTCCTGAACGAGACTCTGGTCGCCGACTTCAGCAAGGTTGCGCCTGGACGCGGCGTCTATTGCGGCATCCTCAACGAGAATGGCGGCTTCATCGACGACGTCATCACCTTTCGCCCCGCGGACGACCTCTTCTGGGTCGTGCCGGCGCCGCACCGGGTGGACCGCGTCGAGGCCTATCTGCGCGAACGCGGAGCACCCTACGGTGTTCATGCGGTCTCATTGGGCTATCGCTATGTCTCATTGTCGCTGCAAGGGCCAAAGTCGCGTGACTGTCTCGCCGCAGTGACTGACGCTGACGTGTCGGGTGCAGCACTGCCGAGCTTCGGGCTGCTAACGGCGACGGTGGCGGGCGTTCCAGGCGTGATTGTCACACGCACCGGCTTCACTGGCGAACTTGGTTACGAGCTGTGGGTGCCGACCGAGCATATCGAAAACTTCTATGACGCGCTGTTGGAAGCCGGCAAATCCTATAGCCTCGTGCCCTGCGGTGCCGGCTCGATGGGATCGCTCAGGATCGAGAAGCGCTATCCCATCTGGGGCAGAGACATCGGCGAGGACACGACCCCCGTCGAAGCTGGGCTCGGCTGGACGGTGAAGCCGAAGGAGGCGGACTATCCCGGCAAAGCCGTCGTCGAGCGGCAGAAACGGGATGGCACCGAGCGGCTTCTGGTGCTGTTGGAACTGCCCGAAGGGGCTGCCCTACCGGAGATGGCCGCGACGGTCACGCATGAGGGCGATCCGGTCGGCAAAGTGACATCGGTCGCAATGGGTCACACGGTCGGCCGGCCTCTTGCCCTCGCCTATGTCCGGCGCGACCTTGCGAGCGACGGGCACACGGTCGGCCTGCCGGGCGACATTGCCGTCACCGTCCGGCGCGGCGCGGTGTACGACCCCAAGTCCACGCGCTCGCGCGCATGATGTGGGCAGATACATAGTCTCCGAAGAGAAATTGCGATGGAACTGACCAAGTACCGAGAGGAAATCCGCAAGGCCAGCGAGGGCGAGGTGATCGGGGAAGCACTGTTCCTGCGGCTCGCCCCGGCCTTCGCGCCGGAGCACCACGACAAGCTCATCGCCATGGCGAAGCTCGAAACCGTCACCGGTGGTTTGCTCGAAGCGCTAGTGGCCCGCCACGGGATCGAGGGCACCGATCGAACGACTCTGGCCGGAACGACCGAAAGCCTGGCGGCAAGCCTTGAGGGCGTATCCTGGCAGGAACTCATGACTCGCCTCAGCAATGGCTTTCGCCCCTATGTTGCGATCTACGATCGCCTTGAAGAACATGCCCGCCCCGAGGACAGGCATGCACTGGCTTTCCTTGCGCGCCACGAAAGGCTTCTGCTCGAATTCGTCGAAGCCGAGCTTGCAGGGGACGGCACAACAGTGCTCGAGAAGATCGATGCTCTAGTCGCCGGGAAGGCTTCGTCTGTCTCCCCTGGCGGCGAGTTTGGTCAAGAGTCCGAGAAGCCGTGAGCGGTCGGCCAGGTTGAACCTGTGTAGGCCCATCAATTCGAGCATCATAATCCCCCCGCACGCGGGCGAGGTCCATGTCCTTGGCCTTCTCTTCGATCATGCGTGCATAGTTCTGGCAGGCTTCCCGAACCGGCTGTATCAGTTCTGGATCTTCCGCCAGATTTCATTCCGCGTATTTTAATAATCTTCTCACATATAAATACAGATTAATTACATTATTTACATCATTATTATTTATTCTGAAAGTTTCTCTATCTTTGTGGCAACGGTTCTGCAATATAGAAATGGATTCGATAGTCGGTGCAAAAAACTAATAATAATCATCAAAATCTCTATGATCAGGATCAATATTTTTTCGCATCATTTTCAGATCTCGCACTTCCAGTTCTTTATTGACGAACGGCTTGTAATCACGTTTTCAATATCGATACTAATCCATGGCCCAGCGATCGTTAGTGACAGCAATATCGCCCGGAGTCGGGCTCGCATTTACCAAGAGCAGTGCGCTAACCAAAACGTTGCGTCCAGGCACATATGTGAATGGGATCGGCGTTCAATTACGACCAGTCAGGCTCGAACCCCAGCACCTCGGTTCCGGCCGGAAGCGCGGGATTGAACAGCCGGTTATGCGCGACGGTCGCCTTATACATAGGATCGCCCGGAGCGAGCCGCCGCACCTTGCAGGACAGCTCGAAGCGTTGTGCGAAGGCGTCGAATACGAGCCTTACTCTACCAGCGGTGTGGATCGCTGCGGCTCCCGGTGAATGCGCCGGGAAGGTCGCGGTCAGCATGTCACTAAATTCCGAAGCCTTCTGATAGTAGCTTGCCGACAGGTACTCGACCGCCTGATCGCGGCGCCGCGCCGGATCATTGGTCTTGGCACTCATATGCTCTAGCTCGGGCGTTGCGGAATGGACGGGTGCCTTGTTCAAGATGGTGATGATGTAACTCATCGGTTCCGGCTCACCGGGCAGATAGACCGCCGGCATGATACCGGCGTCGGGGCGACCCTCGTTGTCGCGCATGGCGATCTGGCGTACGCGGCACTGCCACTTCAGAAAGGCGTCGCGCAGCGGATTCGGCTGTGGCTCGATCGCGAATTGCTGTTGTTGCAGGGGGTTCATGGCCATTTCTCCTTCGGATGTCGCCGGCCCGGGGCCGGCGACGGTCTCATCGGAAATTCGGAGGCCTGGCCGCCTATTCCTGCGCTTCCTTGTCAAAGGCACGGGTCAGCAATTCCTTGCTGTGGGCGGCGGTCTCATCTTCCTGCGTATCAAAGGCGCGGGCAAGCCATTCCCTGCTGCGGGCAGCGGCTTCATCAGCCTCGAACTCCTCCTTCTCGATCCTGAACTGCAGGATGTGGAAGCCCAGCCAGAAGATGAGGCCGAGGATGAAGAAGGTGACTTCCGATCCCACCATAGGGTAGATCGGCCCGAGTTGGGTGAGGTCCGTGCCGGACCAGGTTTGGACGATCGTGTTTGACATCGTTCGGTCCTCCTTATGTCAACACTCCGAGGCGTTTGGCCTCGGCGATATCGGCTTCAGAAACCTCGATGGCATCGGCCTCTTTCGAGACTTCCTCGCTCATGTCGAGCCCGACAAGTTCCACCGCAGGCGGCACGCGCAGCATGCCCAGGCTCTGCAGGATCTTCGATACGATGAGCGCTGGGATGAAGCCCAATACGATGAACATGATGCAGGCGCCCAGGAACTGGCCCCAGGGAGTAATCACGGCGGCTTCGGCGTGATAGCCCGCCGTGGCCGGGTGGCCCCAAAGCACGAAACCCGCGATCACAAGCCCGATGAAGCCGGCATAGCCATGCACCGCGACGGCGCCGACCGGATCGTCGATCTTGAACCGGCGCTCGACCCAGAAGTGCAGCTTGTAGGCGCAGTACGCGCCCACCGCACCGATCAACATCGCCTGGATCGGGTGATAGAGGTCATTGCCCGCCGACGCAGTGATGACCCCGGCAAGGCCGGCCGAGTAGGTCCAGAATGCCTCGCCCTTCGATACGACATAGCCCATCAGCAACCCGCCCGACAGCGACATCAGGAAGTTGAACACGATGGCCGAAAGGGTGGTCGGGGTGAGGTAGATCGTGGTCGCGGTGTAGGTGCCTTCGGCTGCGCCGATGTCGCCCGAGCCAATGATCGGCACATTGCAGGCCACGTAGAAGCCCCAGAAGCCGGTATAGATCAGGAACAACCCGATCGTCACCAGCCACTTGTTATGCGGGTTGATGTTGCGCGGCGTGCCGTCGGGGGCGAACTTGCCGATCCGCGAGCCCAGCACGCAGATCACGCCAAGCGCGAAGCCGCCCGCGATGGCATGGATCACACCCGAGGCATAGGCGTCGTGATAGCCCAGTTGCGTGACCATCCAGCCGTCCGGATGCCAGCCCCATGACGCGTCGATGATCCACATAAACGAGCCGATGACCACGGCAAGAATCCAGAAGGCAGACGGCCGGATCCGCTCGATCGTGGCACCCGAGACGATTGAGGCCGCCGTCCAGGAGAACAGCAGGAACGCTGCCCAGAACACGCCGTTGAGACGTGCCCAGAACTCGTTACCGAGTTCTGCACCATAGCCCTGCGCCTGCGGATCGTTGACGCCAGGCCCGCCCAGGTGCGTGCCCATCAGTTCGCCCCACGGCACCGCGTTGTCGCTTTGGGTGATGCCGCCGGTGATGCCGGGGCCGTTGGGGAATGCGAAGTAGATCCACCAGCCGAAGAAGAAGAACGTCACTGTGACCAGCGGGATCAGCATGGTGTTCTTCATAAGAGTGTGGATGTGGTTCTTGTAACGAGTCGCGCCGACCTCATACATGCAGAACCCGACGTGGATCAGGAACATTAGCGGTATGGTGACCCAATAGTAGAACTCGGTGAATATCACCGTCAGTGCACCGATTTCGGTATCCATGACGAATGTCCTCCCATTCGAACATTATTGCTGCAATTTCATTCAGATAACCCAGAAGGGTCGCCGCGATGCCGCCAATCGAGAACAGCACTGGCGCCGGCACACCGCTGGCCAACCAGAACGCCTGCTACCAGCCGATGGCCCGGTGCAGGGTACCTTCCTGTATGTCCGGCGTGGCCGAAGCTATTCGATCTGTGGACATAATCTTCTCCCATTGTCCCCGTCGTTTATGGTGTCTAGTCGGCACGTCCTCCGTCGCGGTGCACCGGAAGGCACGGTTATGTGTCAGGCTCGGAATGCGCTTGGAGATCGCTTCAACGAGATCGAGATCCAGGCGTGCATGGACGACACCGGCCTGCGTGCCGCCGTCCGCGATGACCTCTCCCCAGGGGTCCACGACCAGCGAATGGCCATAGCTCTCGCCGCCGCCGGGAATCGGCCCGACCGCGCAGGGCGAGACGATAAAACAGGTGTTCTCGATGGCGCGTGCGCGGTTCAGCACCTGCCAGTGCGCCTCGCCCGTCCGGCGGATGAAGGCCGCGGGACAGCAGATGACCTCGGCGCCGGCGGTCGCCAGCGCCCGAAAGAGCATCGGAAAGCGCAGGTCGTAGCAGATCGTGTGCCCGATCCGGGCGAATGGTGTATCGTGGATAACCGCGCGGTCGCCGGGAGCGACCGTCGCGCTTTCGTGGTAGCACTCGGCCTGGGATAGGGAGACGTCGAATAGGTGGATCTTGTCATAGCGGCCTCGGATACCGCCAGTGTCGTCGATCATATATCCTCGGTTGAGGATCCTGCCGTCGGGCCCGTCTACTGCGATCGAGCCAATAATGATCCAGACGCGCCGTTCGGCCGCAAACGCACGCAATCCAGACAGGACCGGATGCGCTGCCTCGGATTCCGATGGGGGCGCGAATGACGGGCCTTGGGATCGCAGCCCTCCGCAGTATTCAGGAAGGAAGAGCACCTCCGCGCCCGCCTGGACCGCTGCCTCAGCCAGCGGCAGCGCCTCGTTCAGCGCAGCCTTGAAATCCGGCATCGGCCGGGTCTGAAGGCAGGCTATGTCCAGCGGGCGCGGCATGTCAGAACTTCATGTACGCCCTTCTGAGCGTCGTCAGCGGATGCCGGTCAGACATCTGGAACTTGACGAGCAGCTCGCGGGCGATCATGTCGCGATCCTGCTGATTGTCGGGCAGGTCGATCGTTTCGGGGACGCGGACCCAGCCGTTGTTGTTGCGATCGAAAACGGCTGCCATCCCTTCCTCGTAGCCCATGTGCACGTCTTCCAGCCAGTTGAGGTCGTCCCAGCCCATGAATTCGATGTACTTCTTCAGGAATGGGGTCAGGCGGTCGTAATCGGGCACCAGGTTCACGTCGTAGCGGTAGCCGATATGCTGGCCGATTTCCTTTTCGCGCTCCGACTCCAGGCCCGCCGCGTCCTTGAGAAACTGGTCGACATCCTTGATCTGCGACCCGCGGTATTGCGTTCCAGCCATGGCGCCCTCCTTAAAGGTGATGATAATCGGCGACGCCGACCGTGTGGTTAGTGCCGGCGAGCGGAACGCCCGCCATCGCGCTGGCCTCCATCGTCAGCGCGGCAAGGTCCTCGGGCTCCAGCGAATGGAGGTTGGTCTTGCCGCAGGCGCGGGCGAAGAGCTGCGCCTCAATCGTCAGCGTGTGGAGGAAGTTGTAGACCCGCTCGGCCGCCTCGTCCGGATCGAGCCGCGCGCGGAGTTTGGGATCCTGCGTCGCCACGCCGACCGGGCAGCGGCCCGTGTGGCAGTGGTAGCAGTAGCCGGGCTCGGCGCCGATTTCCTCGGGGTAATTGGCCTCGGGGATGTCCTTGTTGCAGTTCAGCGCCATCATTGCCGAATGGCCGATTGCGATGGCGTCCGCGCCGAGCGCGATAGCCTTTGCGACGTCGGCGCCGTTGCGGATGCCGCCGGCATAGACCAAGCTGATCTCACCCCGCTTGCCCAGATCATCGATCGCCTTGCGGGCCTGACGGATCGCGGCAATACCGGGTACTCCGGTATCCTCGGTCGCAAGGTGAGGGCCAGCGCCGGTGCCACCCTCCATCCCGTCGATATAGATCGAATCTGGATCGCATTTGACCGCCATGCGCACGTCATCATAGGCGCGCGCCGCGCCAAGCTTCAGCTGAATCGGAACCTGCCAATCGGTGGCCTCGCGGATCTCCTGGATCTTCAGCGCCAGGTCGTCGGGCCCGAGCCAGTCGGGATGGCGCGCCGGCGAGCGCTGGTCGATACCCGCGGGCAAGCTGCGCATCTCCGCCACCTGGTCGGTGACCTTTTGGCCCATGAGGTGACCGCCGAGGCCCACCTTGCAGCCCTGGCCGATGAAGAACTCCACCCCATCGGCTAGCACCAGATGATGCGGGTTGAAGCCGTAGCGCGACTGGATGCACTGATAGAACCACTTGGAGCTATAGCGGCGCTCGTCGGGGATCATTCCACCCTCGCCCGAGCAAGTCGCAGTACCGGCCATCGTGGCTCCGCGCGCGAGCGCCGTCTTGGCCTCGTAGCTCAGGGCGCCGAAGCTCATGCCGGTGATGTAGACGGGGATATCCAGCGCCAGCGGCCGCTTGGCCCGCGGGCCGATCAGGGTCCTGGTCTCGCATTTCTCGCGGTAGCCTTCGATCACGAAGCGCGTCAACGTGCCGGGCAGGAAGGTCAAATCGTCCCAATGGGGGATTTTCTTGAACAGAGAGAAGCCCCGCATCCGGTAACGGCCGAGCTCGGCCTTCACATGGATGTCGTCGATCACACGAGGCGGAAAGACAAAACTGTCACCGATGCGGTTCACATCGCGGGCGAGCGCTTTCTTTTCCGGCAAGTTACCGTCTGCCATGTTGATCTCCTGAACTTGGAGGAACGTGGGGACTCATCCGCCTTGCGACACTGTGCAGGGCGGGTGCCAACCCATCGCTACAGAATGAGTTTCTTTTCGTTCGGTTCGAGATTGTCGTAGTTCCAGAGCTGCTTGCCCGCGACGATCTTGGTGAAGTGATCGACGCCCTTTTCAGGCATAAGCTCGTATTGAGACAGCTTGCGGGTCAGCCATTTGCGGTCCAGATCGGTCAGTTCCGCCTCGACCGCATCGACCCCCAGCGACTGAATCTCGCCGCCAACATAGATCGTGCCGTCATACATCGAGTCGCCGAGGTTCTTTCCGGCATTGCCACAGACGACCATCCGACCCCGCTGCATCATAAAGCCCGAAAGCGCCCCAGTGTCGCCGCCGACAATGATCGTGCCGCCCTTCTGATCGATACCCGTCCGCGATCCGACGGAGCCCTTGCAGACCAGATCGCCGCCGCGGATCGCAGCACCGAACGTCGAGCCTGCGTTCTTCTCGATGACGACGGTGCCCGACATCATGTTCTCGCCACAGGACCAGCCCACACGACCGATGACCCGTACATTAGGGCCATCGATCAGGCCGATGGCGAAGTATCCGCACGATCCCTCGATGACGAGGTTCAGCCGAGACAAGATGCCAACGCCAACCGAGTGCTTGCCGCGCGGGTTCCTCAGCACGATCGTACCGTAACCCTCGCGCATCAACTCGCGGATCCGCGCGTTGACCTCGGTCGTGGTCATCTTGTCGGTGTCGATCTCAGTCCGCCTGTTGAAATCGACATCCGGTGCCCAGGGATAGGCGAAGCGCTCGGTCGCTTCCGGGTCGAACTCGATATAGAGCGACTTGCCGGTGAGCTGTTCCGTCATCATACCGAGCGCCCTGGCGCGCTCGTCCTGCGTCATGCCGCGCAGGTCGGCGTCACTCGGGACCGAGCGCGTTTCGGGCGCCGCGGTCTCCTTCGGCGCAACCATCGTGCTCACGCTTGCCATACCCGGACCTCCTCGTCGTAGGGATCGTAAGTGTCGATTTCTTCAGGAAGGATCGCCCGGATCGCTACCTCTTCAGAAGCCATGGCGATCAGGTCGTCACTTTCGTAGAGGACCAGCGGTTTCGCCGCCATCGTGTCCTTGGCCATACCGAGCTGATCCTTCGTCGCCACCAGATAGGTGAAGACGCCATCGATCTCCTGGATCGACTTGCGCAGGCTGTTCTCCAGGCTGATGCCATTGGCCAGGTCGTGCGCGACATAGACCGCCAGCAGTTCGCTGTCGCAGTTCGACATGAAGCGGTGGCCCCTGCGCTCCATCTCGCGGCGGAGAATCCAGTAATTGGTGATCTGGCCGTTATGCACGACCGCAACATCGTTGTAGGGAAACGCCCAGTAGGGATGGGCCGACTTGATGTCGACGTCGGACTCGGTCGCCATCCGCGTGTGGCCGATCCCGTGGGTGCCGCTGAACTCGCCCAACCCGTAGGCCGAGGCCACGGCCGCCGCGTCGCCCAGGTCCTTGATGAGCTCCAACCCGTTGCCCAGCGACAAAATCTCAACGCCCGCGGTCTCCTCGATATGTGCCGCCATGTCAGCGGTCTCGCCGTCGTGGCTCAGCACGTAACGAAGCGCATAGGGCCGTACTCTGTCCTTGACCTTCACCTTGGCGCCATGCTCCGCTAGGATCGCATCGACCGTGTCGATGCGGCTCTCCAGCAATTCCCGGACGCCGCGGCCTCTGGCCATGTCCTCGGCCTCGGCGACCTTGAGGCGCATCACGTAGTCGCCGGGATTTCCGGCACCGTAGACTGCGTAGCCGGTGCTGTCCGGCCCGCGGTGTTTCAGAGCCTGCAACATCGAGGTCATCTCGCCCCCGACATTCGAGCTCTTGCCCTTGTGAATCAGTCCAGCAATTCCGCACATCTGGAACGCATCTCCTTTGTAGGGTGGTGGCGCGGGAGCGGGGCCCGCCGCAATCGGGGCTTAGGGAAGGCACTCGAGATAGGTGTCCTTGTCCCACTCGGTGACGGTAGACATGAAGCGGGCCCATTCGTCGGACTTGTACTCGTCGTAGAGCCGGTACATCTCGCCCGGCAGGCCGCGTTGGACGACCTCGTTGTTACGCAGATGCTCCAGCGCTTCGCCCAGCGACATCGGCAGCCTCTTGACCTTCTTGCCGGCCTTCATCGCCTCGTAAATGTTGCGTTCCTCGGGCTGGCCGGGGTCGAGGTCGTTGTCGAGACCGTCATCCATCGCCGCCAGCAGGGTCGATCCCATGAGATAGGGGTTCACCATTGAGTCGACCGAGCGGTACTCGAATCGCCCCGGCGCAGAGACGCGCAGGCCGGTGGTGCGATTCTGGAAGCCCCAGTCCGAGAAGACGGGCGCCCAAAAGCCGGTGTCCCAGAGCCGGCGGTAGGAGTTGACCGTCGAGCAGCCGATCGCCGTCAGTGCCTGCAGATGGTGCACCACGCCGCCGATCGCCTTCAGCCCTTCCCTGCCGGGCATCTGCGGATCGTCGGTATCGGGCATGAAGGTGTTCTCCCCGCCCCTCACATACATGTAATTGTCGGCGATCCCCGGCAGGTGATCCGGATCGTTGCCGGTGCGGACGAATGCGTCCTCGCCGCCACGCCAGAGCGACATGTTGTGATGACAGCCCGAGGCAGAGACACCCATGAACGGCTTGGTCATGAAGCAGGCGAATATTTCGTTCTCGCGCGCCACCTGCGCGCAGATCTGGCGATAGGTGGTCAGCCTGTCTGCATTGCGCAGGACGTCGTCGAACATCCAGTTGAGCTCAAGCTGGCCGGGCGCATCCTCGTGGTCGCCCTGGACCATGTCGAACCCCATCTTTCGGGCGTATTTGATGACTTGCAGCGCTACGGGCCGGAGGCGCTCGAACTGGTCGATGTGGTAGCAATAGGGCTTTGAGTATCCCTCGCGCGGCTTGCCGTCCTCGTCGTATTTCAGCCACATCATCTCGGGCTCGGTCCCGATCCTGAGCTGCACACCGTGCTTTTCCCGGAATTGCTCGTGCAGCCGACGCAGGTTGCCGCGGCAATCCGCGGACAGGTAGGCGCCAGGCGCCTCGCGCTCCTCGCGGTTGCGGAAGAGCGTGCAGAAGAGCCGCCCGACCTGCGGCGCCCACGGAAGCTGCATGAAGGTCTCGGGCTCGGGGACGCCGACCAGCTCCGCCGCCTCCGGGCCGTAGCCCAGATACTCGCCGGCGCGATTGGTGAAGAGGTTCATCGTCGAGCCGTAGACAAGCTGGAAGCCTTTCTTGGCCACGCCTTCCCAATGGTCCGCGGGGATGCCCTTGCCCATGATCTTGCCGGTCACGGAGACGAATTGCATGTAGAGGTACTCCACCCCCAGCTCGTCGATTTTCTCGCGAACCTGCTTGATCTTCTCGTCGCGGCCCTCGGCCTCGACGAACGCCTCGATATCCATTGGCGGTCGGCCGCGTCTCCCGGGCTTGGCGTCCGACTTCTTCGCGTCGCCAGCTATCTCCTTCAGCATGTCAACTCCTCCCTGATGTAGTTCTTGCGGCGCCACGCGCCGTCAGCTCCACGGATATGGGCTGTGCGAAACCGGGTGCAGCTCCCCCTTCTCGAACCGGCTGAAGCGGAACGGCTCCAGAAGCTCCTGCGGCGTTCCCAGCACCTCATCCGCGATCAGGTGCCCCACGCCGATCATCTTCCAGCCGTGGTTGCTGTCGGCGATCACGGTCGCGTTCTCGCGAAAATGGTCGAAGACGGGGAAGCTGTCTGCGGTAAAACACCCGATCCCGCCGGAGGCCTCGCGGTGATATTTGGGCATCTGACCCTCGTAGCGCTTCTGGCAATGAGCCAGAGCGGACACCCACATATGCGCAAATTCCATGGAGGCGACGAATTCGGGGCTCGACGGGCCATAGGGATCGATCTGCACGGCCTCTGCGGGCGTGTCGACTTTGTAGGGCGACGCCCCGCCTTGGATGCCGCCGAAATGCCAGTCGGGCTTGTAGTAGATACCCCACATCTCCTCGGTGATAGTCGATCCATCCACGGTCGAGATCAGCGGCGCGTCGGTATCAACATGGATCACCGGCGGCACCGACCCGTCATTCGCCCGGCCGAGATCGGGATCGAGAAGCAGCACACCCTCCTCGAGCTGCCAATAGCGCCACATGTCGATACCATCCTGCATCTCGCCATTGGCCTTGACCCTGATCTTGGCCGGCAGGTCCAGCATGGACCAGAAGTCGCGCACCCAGGGGCCCGCAGCGATGATGACGCGTTCGCAGGTGATCCGGCCCTTAGTGGTCTCCACGGTCCGCACTGCGCCGGAGCCGTTCTCGGACACAAACTCTTTCACCTCGACGCCCGTCACGATCCGCACGCCCAGCTTCTCGACCTTGTCGGCCAGCGCGTACATCGTCCGTGTCTGATTTGAGTAGCCGCCGCGCTTTTCGTGTAGGACGCTGGTAATGTTCTGCGCCTGCCAGTCGTCAAAGAATCCGCGCATGTATTTCGTGGAAGCGTTGGCGCCCTCGATGAAGACGCTTTCGTAGCCGATCTCCCGCTGCTGGGCGTAGATTTGGCCGACGTCCTCGCGCATCGCCTCGCAGCTGATCTGCATGTAGCCGACGGGGTGGTAGGAGAGCCCTTCGGGATCGCTTTCCCATATATCAACCGAATGCGCCATCAGCCGCCGCATGGCCGGCTGGAAGTAGTTGTTGCGCACCACGCCGCAGGCGATGCCTGACGCACCAGCCGCGATGCCGGCCTTGTCCAGGACCACGATCCGGCCCTCGACCTCCTCGCCCCGCTCTTTCAGGCGCTCGGCGAGTTTCCACGCAGTCGAAACGCCGTGAATACCAGCGCCGATGATTACGAAGTCCGCGTGTTCGGGGAATGCCATGTCGTTCCTTTCGTGCTGGGCCGGCTTCGATTGAACAGACCGTCCTGGCGGGGCCATAAAAATCCGACCGCGAAAGTTGGTTTACCCACTATGTCCCAATTAAGCTCCAATGATCAACCCTTTTTGAAACAAAATACTGGAAATTGCCTCGTTTCATGGTATATTGGATTAAAAGTGGATCACCTCAGGTAGGCAACAATGAATGAAATCAATAGGATGGGCTCTGCGGAGATTGCCGCAGCCATGCGTCGGGAGATCGTGAAGGGCACCTACGGGCTGCATGACCGCTTGCCCGCTTCGCGGCAGTTGGCCGAATCCTTCGGCGTCGCGCGCAACACCCTGCGCGATGCGCTGGCGCAACTCGAAGCCGAGGGGCTACTGGAGACGAGACCCGGCAGTGGCACGTACATCACCTATCAGAAAGATGACTCGGGGGCCGCCGCCATTGAGAGCGCGAATCCGCTGGAGCTTATGGATGCGCGCTTCGCGCTGGAGCCTCATATCAGCCGCCTCTGCGTGCTGCATGGCCGACGCGAGGATTTCGAAAGGCTCGAGGCGCTCTGCGATCAGATGGAATTTTATGCCGACGATCCGGTCGCCTTCGCCGATACGGACACGAAGTTTCACCTCGCGCTGGCGGCAGCCACCGGCAACGGCCTGCTCAAGTGGATCATGGGTCAGATCAACAGGGTTCGGTCGATGGAAGAGTGGACCCGCATGCGGCATCTCACCCTCGATCGCCAGATCATCCAGACATACAACGCCCAGCATCGGCAGATCGTAAGCGCGATCCGCTCGCGCGATCCGGAACGCGCCGCGACACACATGAAGGAGCATCTCGAGACCGCGCGCCTGTCGCTGACGAGGGCGGCGGACACCTGAACTGGGTTCAGCTCCGCGCCCGAGAGGGCGACAAACCATATTGCGCCGAAAAGGCGCGGGAGAAATGCGCCGAACCGGCGAATCCGGTGACCAGCGCGATGTCGGTCAGGGGCAACGGCGAGCTGCCCAGCAGGTGCCGCGCCACATCCAGCCGGACGCTGCGATAGTAGCTCATCGTACTTTGACCGAAGCGGTCGCGGAACAACCGGTTCAACTGCCGGGGCGAGACCCCGGCGATTGCGGCCAGTTGCGGCAGCGTCAGCGGATCGGCAACGTGATCCTCCATCGCCGCAACTGCATCGATGATCGGTGGGGAGCTCGTACCCAGCCGCTCGACAAGACCCGCGCGCTGCGGATCGGCGGAAGCGCGGATATCCGTGTGAAGGAACCAGTCGCTGACCAGACGGGCGAAGACACCGCCGTGATGCTCGGAGATCAGCGCATGCATCAGATCGAGCGGCGCCGTCCCGCCGCCGCAGGTCACGCGGTCGCGGTCGATGACATAGAGCCGCCGTTCAACGATAAGGGCGGGAGAGATCTCGGCCAGTACGGGTGCGTGCTCCCAGTGAACGGTCATGCGCCGCCCTTCCATGAGGCCCGCCTTCGCCAGAATCACCGGCCCGCCCGAGACGCCGCCCAACTGCACACCGCGCCGGGCCACGCGCTGCAGCCAGTTCAGCGCGGCTGCATCGTCGAAGCTCGCAGGATCGCCCCCGGCGATAACCATCAACAAGTCCAGATCGGGCGTCTCCCCGACACGGCATTCAGCGCTGACACTGGCCGCGCCGGAACTCTCCGCAAGGCCGTCTACGGCGAAATGCACGACGTCGTAGAGCGTGCCGTGGCCCAGTAGATTCGCGGCCCTCAGCGGCTCAACCGTGCACGCGTAGGACATGAGCGCAAATCCGGGAACTGGAAAGATACCGATCCGAAAAGGACGCACATCTGTACCAATCTTGTCCATAATATGAAAGTACATGTCTATTTCAGAAAAGTCGAGGTCGACTCTCCAGTGGAATACTGGTGGAGCTAACAAGGGTGACGACATGCACTACTCGGCTCTCAGGATCTTCCTCGAAGGCATCACCGGCAACAAGGGATGGCGTCCCGTCTGGCGCGAGCCCGAGCCGAAGGCGGAATACGACATCATCATCATCGGGGGCGGCGGGCACGGGCTATCCACGGCCTATTACCTCGCCAAGGAGTTCGGCATCACCAATGTGGCGGTGCTGGAAAAAGGTTGGCTCGGTTCCGGAAATGTCGGCCGTAACACGACGATCATCCGGTCCAACTACCTCCTCGAAGGAAACCAGCCCTTCTACGAGTTGTCGATGAAGCTTTGGGAGGGGCTGGAGCAGGACTTCAACTACAACGCTATGGTCAGCCAGCGCGGTATCCTGAATCTGTTCCACAGCGACCCGCAGCGTGATGCTTTTGCCCGGCGGGGGAACGCCATGCGCCTCTCCGGCGCCGATGCCGAAATTCTGGACGAAGCGGACCTCCGCAGGATGTGCCCGTTCCTGGATTTCGACAACGCGCGCTTCCCGATCAAGGGCGCGCTATGGCAGCCGCGCGGCGGGACGGTGCGCCATGACGCGGTTGCTTGGGGCTATGCCCGCGGCGCGGACAGCCGCGGGGTGGACATCATCCAGAATTGCGAGGTCACCGGCTTCAGCATCGAGGGCGGTCGCTGCCTCGGAGTCGAGACGACGCGCGGCGCGATCCGGGCGAAAAAGGTGGCGGTCTGCGTCGCCGGTTCGTCGAGCCGCGTGATGGCGATGGCCGGGATGCGCCTGCCGATCGAAAGCCATGTCCTGCAAGCCTTCGTCAGCGAAGGGCTGAAGCCCGTCATCCCCGGCGTCATCACTTTCGGTGCCGGACATTTCTATGTCAGTCAGTCCGACAAGGGCGGTCTGGTCTTCGGCGGCGATATCGACGGCTATAACACCTATGCGCAGCGCGGCAACCTACCGGTCGTCGAGGATGTCTGCGAGGGCGGTATGGCGATCATGCCGATGATCGGCCGCGCCCGGCTTCTGCGCATGTGGGGCGGGCTCATGGACATGTCCATGGATGGCTCGCCCTTCATCGACCGAACCCATATCGACGGGCTCTATTTCAACGGCGGCTGGTGCTACGGCGGCTTCAAGGCCACACCGGCCAGCGGCTTCTGCTACGCCCACCTGCTGGCCACCGAACGCCCTCACCAAACAGCGCGGCATTACCGGCTCGACCGGTTCCGCCGCGGAGCGCCGATCGACGAAAAGGGCCAGGGCGCCCAGCCGAACCTTCACTGACAGGGGAGGACCCGCATGATCATTGACCACCCCCTTCTCGGACCCCGCGACGCAGCGGAATTCGTCTACAAGGGCGATGCCAGCCTGATCGATCGCCCCGACGGCATGGCGGAAGGCGTCGAAGACGCATTCCACGACTACGCCTATCTGCGCACCAACCCTGCCGGAGAGCATCAGGAACTCTGGTACCATGAACAAGGCGACCGTTCCTGGCTGGTGGTGACACGAAACACGCTCACCCACGAAATCATCAAGGTCGAGTTGGCCCGCGATGTGGCCCGCGCAAGGGGACGGTCAAGATGAACGAACAATCTCTCATCCGAGACGACGCAAGTGACATCGGCCTCACCCGGCCCGCCAACCGCGAAGCCAGCGTCAGCCAACCCAATCGTATCAAAGGCGGCCTCATCGAACGCCGCAGGACGCTGAGCTTCACCTGGAACGGCAGGACGCTCACCGGCCACCCCGGCGACACGCTGGCCTCGGCGCTCCTGGCCAATGGCGAGCGGCTGGTCGGCCGTTCCTTCAAATACCACCGCCCCCGAGGCATCTTCACCGCCGGTTCCGAAGAACCCAACGCGCTCGTCCAGCTCCGCCGCGGCGCAGCGCAGGAACCCAACACACGGGCCACCACGGTCGAGCTTTTCGACGGTCTCTATGCCACAAGTCAGAACCACCGCGGTTCGCTGGAACGGGATTTGTTGGCGGTGAACGACCTGATGGCACCGTTCTTCGGAGCAGGATTCTACTATAAGACCTTCATGTGGCCCGCCAAGTTTTGGGAAAAGGTCTACGAACCCGCGATCCGCGCCTCCGCGGGGCTCGGGCGCCTATCGGGCGAGCCCGATCCCGACATCTACGATCACGGTTTCCTGCATTGCGACCTGCTCGTGATCGGGGCTGGTTCTGCCGGGCTGGCGGCCGCCCACGCGGCCGCGCGGGCGGGCCTGCGCGTGATCCTTGCTGACGAAGATTTCGTCATGGGCGGCCGGCTCAATGCCGAAGTCTGTGAGGTCGACGGAATGTCCGGCGAGGATTGGGCCGCTGGCACAGTGGCCGCACTCGCCGCAATGGAAAACGTCCGCCTCATGCCGCGCACGACCATCTATGGCGCCTTCGACCACGGCATCTACGGCGCGGTGGAATGCAAGACCGATCACCTGCCGAGCGCAGACAGTAAGCCCCGACAGGTCCTGTGGCGCGTCTACTCCCAACGCGCCCTATTGACTGCCGGGGCCACGGAACGCCCCATCGCCTTCGGCAACAATGACCGTCCCGGCGTGATGCTCGCGGGCGCGGTACGCACGTACGTCAACCGCTTCGGCGTGGCGCCGGGCCGGCGCGTCGCTGTTTTCACCAACAACGATGACGGACTGCGTACAGCCCGCGACCTCACGGCCAAGGGTATCGAGGTCACTGCCGTCATCGACACGCGGAAGGACGGCGATAACCTGGCGGATCTACGGATGGAACGTGGTCGGCGTGTCATCGACACCTCCGGGCGCAAGGGTCTCAGAAGCATCACGCTCGACAACGGCACGAAGATCGAGGCCGATTGCCTCGCCGTCTCCGGCGGCTGGTCGCCGAACGTGCACCTTACCTGCCATATGCGCTGCCGTCCGGTCTGGCGCGACGATATCGCCGCCTTTATCCCCGGGGACGAGTTGCCGCCCGGCATGGCCGTGGCCGGCGCGGCGAACGGCACCTTGACCCTCTCCGCCGCTCTCAGGGGAGGCCACGGGGCCGCCGCGCGGATCGCCGGCGATCTCGGTCGCAAAGCCAATACGGACCCGGGGCCGAAAGCCAACGATGAGCATTTCGCCATCACCCCCTTCTGGCATGTGGGAGAGAGCCGCGGCCGCGCCTGGGTCGACCTGCAGAACGATGTGACAGTCAAGGACATCCGTCTCTCCCACAAGGACGGCTTCCGCTCGGTGGAGCATCTGAAGCGCTATACCACTCTTGGCATGGCTACGGATCAGGGCAAGACCGCCAATGTTCTCGGCCTGGCGATCATGGCCGAGATTACCGGCAAGACCATCCCGGAGACCGGCACCACCATCTTCCGCCCGCCCTATACGCCGGTTGCTATCGGCACCTTCGCAGGGCGCGCCCGCGGCAAGCACTTCCGCGCCTACCGACTGACGCCCAGCCACAAATGGGCCGAGGAGATGGGCGCCACCTTCGTTGAGACCGGCGCTTGGCTGCGCGCACAATGGTTCGCGCGGCCAGGCGAGAATGGCTGGCGCGACAGTGTCGACCGCGAGGTCTCGATGACCCGCTCTTCGGTCGGCATCTGCGACGTGACGACGCTCGGCAAGGTCGATATCCAGGGCCAGGACGCGGCGGAGTTCCTCAACCGCGTCTATGCCAATGCCTTCCTGAAACTGCCGGTAGGAAAAGTCCGCTACGGGCTCATGCTGCGCGAGGACGGCTTCGCCTATGACGACGGCACCACTGCCCGCCTCTCCGAGACGCATTACGTGATGACCACCACCACCGCGAACGCGGTGACGGTGTTCCGCAATCTCGAGTTCGCGCGGCAATGTCTATGGCCCGACCTCGACGTGCATCTCATTTCCACCACGGACGGGTGGGCGCAATATGCCGTCGCGGGCCCCAATAGCCGCAAGCTCCTTCAGAAGGTGGTGGACGATCTCGATCTCTCGAACGAGACGTTCCCCTTCATGGCCTGCGCCGAATGCACCGTCTTCGGCGGCACGCCCGCAAGACTCTTCCGCATCTCCTTCTCGGGCGAGCTCGCCTACGAGGTCGCGGTGCCCGCCCGATACGGCGACGCTATGATCCGCGCGCTCATGCAGGCAGGCGAGGAATTCGACGTCGTTCCATATGGCACAGAAGCACTCGGCGTCATGCGGATCGAAAAGGGCCATTCGGCCGGCAATGAGATCAACGGTCAGACCACGGCGGTAATGCTGGGTCTTGGCGGGCTGGTATCCAAGAAAAAGGACGCCATCGGTTCGAAACTGAGCAAGCGGCCGGAGATGAACCGCGAGGACGGCATGCGCCTCGTCGGCTTTCAGCCGGTCGACCGTTCGGTCCTCCTGCAGGCCGGAGCGCATTTCCTAGATAGGGGCGCGCCCGCCGACATGGAACATGACCAGGGCTGGATGAGCTCGGTCGCCTTTTCACCCGAACTCGGCCATTCCGTGGGCCTGGGCTTTCTGAAGCGCGGAACGGAACGTATGGGCGAAGTCGTCCGTGCCTACGATCCCGTACGCGGTCACGACTGTGAAGTCGAAGTCGTCTCACCCCATCATGTCGATCCGGAAGGAGGACGCCAGCGTGCCTGAAATCCGTCTCGCCGCCACCCCGGCCCTGGCTGGAACCGATATCCGCATCGGCGCGAACCGTGTTCGCGCGCGCACCGACCTCGCCCTCGTTTCCATCGCCGTCTCCCTTGGCGGCGAAGCCGCCCTTGCGGCAGCCTTCCGCAAGGCATGGAATCTGGAACTGCCCGATGCGAGGCTCTCGCGCGGGAAGGACCAGATGCGTGCCTTACGCACGGCGCCCGACCAGATGATGCTGGTCTTTCCGCATGCCATGCCGGATGCCGACCCCGTGGTACGGGCCGTGCTGGAAGGCGCCGCTTACACCACCGACCAGACAGATGTCTGGGCAATCCTGGAGATCTCCGGCCCGGAAACCCTGGCGGCACTGGAACGGCTCTGCCCACTCGATCTGTCCCGGGATGTCTTTCCGGTAGACGCCTTCGCACGCACCGTGATGGAACATATGGGTGCGATCATCCTGCGCACCGGCGACGAGACCTTCCTTCTCATGTCTGCCAGTTCCTCCGCGGGGTCGTTTCTTGAGGCGGTGGAAACCGCCTACAAATTCGTCGAAGAACCCATGTGACAGCCGCGGCGCCGAGCCGAGACGGATGTTGGCGAGGGTTGGATGGCCCCCCGGACAATACTGTCCGCCGCGCACCGAACGTCCGAACGAAAACGACAACAGAACCCGACCTGACTTTTTTGCGGAGGATTCTTTATGCCACTCAACGACCAGAAACCCGTCGGTTTTTCCGACATCGAAATCGCCCGTGGGGCGGAGAAGAGGCCGATCCAGGAGGTTGGCGCCAGGCTGAACATTCCGCCGGAGCATCTCCTGCCATTCGGTCACGACAAGGCGAAGGTGTCGGCCGAGTTTATCGCGCAAGCCCGGGGGAACGGCGACGGCAAGCTCATCCTGGTCACCGCCATCAACCCGACGCCGGCGGGCGAGGGAAAGACCACGACAACGGTCGGGCTCGGCGACGGTTTGAACCGCATCGGCAAAAGAGCCGCGGTGTGCATTCGCGAAGCCTCCCTCGGTCCGTGCTTCGGCATGAAGGGCGGGGCGGCCGGCGGCGGCTACGCCCAGGTCGTGCCCATGGAGGACATGAACCTGCATTTCACCGGCGATTTCCACGCCATCACGTCGGCCCACAACCTTTTGTCCGCCCTCATCGACAACCACATCTACTGGGGCAACGCCGAGGACATCGACATCCGCCGTGTCACCTGGCGCCGGGTCATGGACATGAACGACCGGGCGCTCAGGCAGATCGTCGGCTCGCTGGGGGGCGTGGCCAACGGGTTCCCGCGCGAGACCGGCTTCGACATCACCGTGGCCTCCGAGGTGATGGCGATCCTGTGCCTGGCGACCGATCTGCGCGACCTGGAAAGGCGGCTCGGCGCCATCATCATCGGCTACCGCCGCGACCGCAGCCCGGTCTTCGCCCGCGACATCAAGGCGGACGGTGCCATGGCGGTGCTGCTCAAGGACGCGCTGCAGCCCAATCTCGTGCAGACGCTGGAGAACAATCCCGCCTTCGTGCATGGCGGCCCCTTCGCCAACATCGCCCATGGCTGCAACTCCGTCATGGCCACGACCACCGCGCTGAAGCTGGCCGATTACGTGGTGACGGAGGCCGGGTTCGGCGCCGATCTGGGGGCCGAGAAGTTCTTCGACATCAAGTGCCGCAAGGCCGGGCTGAAGCCGGCCGCCGCCGTCATCGTGGCCACCGTGCGTGCCCTGAAGATGAACGGCGGCGTCAAGAAGGAGGATCTCGGCACGGAAGACGTCGCGGCGGTGAAGAAGGGCTGCGCCAATCTCGGCCGCCATATCGAGAACGTGAAGCAGTTCGGCGTGCCGGCCATCGTCGCCATCAACCATTTTCATACCGATACCCCGGCCGAGCTCGAAGCCGTGCAGGCCTATGTGGCGGGGGAAGG